>CBDUSC010000016.1:0-12352 GCA_965369735.1 uncultured bacterium | reverse complement strand
GCATTAATGTATCCGAAAAAAGATATTTATGGAACCTCTGATTTATTCTGGGCGAAGTAGATTGTGAATTCAAATGTACAGATTCAGGGCGCGGATCGCACGTAATAGCTGGCTATTCCAAGAATAGATCAGAGGTTCCTCAAACATCAAACCCGCTGTCCTGCGAGTCTGGAGCCAACTAGTAACTGGCTACCGGAATACTGAGCATCTTGCCGACGACAATCCGGTCTGATCTGAGGTTGTTGGCGGCTTTTATTTTTGTGACGCTGACGTTGTAGCGGTCAGCGATGGTAGACAGGGTATCGCCGCGCGTGATCACGTGGCTGACCGGCACCGGCGCGGGCTGGTCGCGGAAATTAGCCATCCGGGTCCCCGGTGGCGGGTTATCGTGAAAATAGCCCCGTATGCCCAGCATGATCGCGGTCGCCAGCTTGGCCTGGTAGTTGCTGTCTCTTAGCCGGCGCTCTTCTTTTGGATTGGATATGAACGCGGTTTCTACAAGTATGGATGGAATATCGGGTGATTTCAGAACAGCAAAAGGCGCCTGCATCACCCGTGATTTTCTGGCATTGCCGATGTCATCAAGCTGGCCGATAACCATGACACCGGCGCGAAGACTGGCACTGATGGCTGCATTCTGAGACAAATCCAGCAACACGGACGCAAGCACATCATCTTTGTCGGACAGCGATACGCCACCGATCAGATCGGAAGCATTCTCCCGCTGCGCCAGGCGTTTTGCCGCTTCGTCAACGGCGCCGCGCTGCGACAGCGCATACACGGATGAGCCGTTGACCGATCGATTGCGGCTTGCATCCGCGTGCACCGATACAAAAAAGTCCGCAGATTGCCGGCGCGCTTTTTCCATCCGGGTTCGCAACGGCACAAAGTAATCACCATCACGCGTCAGGTATGCACGCATACCCGGTTGCCGATTAATTTGTGTCGCAAGTTTGCGGGCGATTGCCAAAACGACATCTTTTTCTCGCACACCTTTGCGACCGATTGCACCGGGGTCTTCGCCGCCATGACCGGCATCGACTGCAATCAATACATCGCGCCCGTTCCCGGTGTTGGGTTCGACCTTGACCACCGCCTTTCGAATATTCGGCGCATCGAGATCGATGACCAGCCGGTGGCCATATTGTTCATTTGGGCGTACGTGAAAACTTTTTGGCGTTACCGCGCGTGTGAGATCGAGCACGATGCGCAAGTCGCCATTTTTGCGTCGCGCACTGCGGATGCCCTTCACATATCCTTTGCCATCGGGAATGCTTTCAAGTTTTTTGTCAAAGCTTCCGTTTTTGAGATCGACAACCACCCGGTCCGGTCCGCTCAACGTAAACACGGTATGTTCAATCGGCTGGTCGAGATCCAGCACTACACGGGTGTGATCGGGACCCGCCCACATGCGTACACCCTGTATTTGCGGCTGCCCCGCCATCGCAGCGGGCATAGCCAGCAGCGCGATACACAGTGCCATAAGCCTTGTGACTGTTGTCATTTGCGACACACCAGCGGGTTTGCAACAGGTTGGAATGGCTAATGTATACCCGAAGCAGCGGTCCAATCAACTTTTCTTATTAAAAATTATAAAGATAGGGCTGATTATTAAAATTTACATTACCAGATTCAGGACGGTGCTAACGCCTCCAGTCGCTTTAACAGGGCGGCTCCCGTGGCGCTGTGCGCCTGCAGCACAGCGCGGCGGCCCTCATCGTCATAGTCCAGAACCAGCTTGCAATCCGCCCGGGCCGCCAGCCGTGGCCCGCGCTCCGGCCACTCGATCAGCGCGGTAGCAGCATCCAGATCGCTGACCCCGAGAAACTCGATTTCCTCAGGATCGGACAGACGATACAAATCCATGTGTACGATATCGCGGCCGTCGATTTCGTACGGTTCGACCAGCGTGTATGTCGGGCTGCGTACCCGGCCTGTGAACCCGAGACCGCGAAGAAAACCACGCACCAGGGTGGTCTTGCCTGCACCGAGGGGGCCACTCAATGCAAACACGCAGTTTTCTTCCAGCACGGCAGCTATTTGTTGACCAAGACAGCCGGTGGCCTCCGCATCCGGCAGCGCCAGATCGAGTTCAAACAGGCAACCGTTATCGGGTTTTATTTTTTTGGATTCAGACATGATCTCAGGTACGGAAAAATATCGCTTGCGATCAGGCCGCGCTCCCAGCCCGCAGCGGCAAGATCCGCAGCCCGTGCATGGGCATCAACAGCGCAGCAGGCTGCGGGGAACAGATCGACACCTTGTGTGCCCCCCGGAGTGACCCCCGGAGCAACAATCTGGGCGACAACGCCCGCACAAATGCCGGTCAAAACATCACCAAAACCTGCCGATGCCATCCCCGGGTTGCCATGGCGACATACGCGAACGATTTCTTTTTCCGCGGAAACCAGTGTGGCGGCACCTTTTAACACGACAACCCCGCCGAGTAATTTTTGCAGGGCGGCGACTGCAGCCAGGCGGTCTTGCTGTATCGATGCGGTATCAGTGTTCAACAAACGGGCGGCTTCGCCAGGATGCGGTGTTGCGATTCTGTTTTGGTTTTGCGGTATGGACGGCATTTGCGCGAGAAGATTGAGCGCGTCGGCATCAATAATCAGTGGTGTATTGCGATCCCGGGCTTCCAGAGCACTTGCCACTAAATCGCTGGCCCACTCGTCGGTACCCAGACCCGGCCCGATCGCGATCACCGATGCACGACCAAGAAAATTTTCGAGATCCTCACGCCCGGACACCCCGCGGCACATCAGCTCCGGGCGATCCCCGGTGCATGAATGAGCGTGATCCGGGTGCGTGGCCAGCGTCACCAGGCCCGCTCCCGAGCGCAACGCCGCTTCGCCGGCCAGGCGAACCGCGCCGGGCATCCCGCGACCACCGCCGATAATCAATACATGTCCATGGCTACCCTTGTGCGCGGTGCGTTTTCGCCGTCGCAAGACGCTCGCGATCATATTGCGATCAATACCCAACATGAGCGGTTGCATGCCGTCTGCGATATCCGCCGGCACACCCAGATCGTCATAGAAAAGAGCTCCTGTCAGCTCCGGGCCGTCGCCGAGAAAATAGCCGCTCTTGAGGCCTATAAATGACAGCGTTGCATCGGCGTGTACCGCATCGCCAAGAGGCAAGCCGCTATCTGCATGCAAACCGGTGGGAATATCAACAGCAAGAACCGGAGTTTCGCTCGCATTCAACGCCCGCACGGCTGCGAGAAAGGACCCATCCAGTGGTCGATCGAGACCGGTACCCAGCATGGCATCGACATAGACATCAACCGCCGGCAGGTTTTCAAAACCGGCTACCGGTTCAATACCGCAGTCACGAAAATCGCTGAAAGCCAGCGCGGCATCACCCGATAACCTGCCCGGATCGACCAATGCCATGACAGATATCTTCAAACCTGCGGCAGCAGCGATTCTTGCGACGACGTACCCATCGCCTGCGTTATTGCCGGCGCCACACATAATACAAAGCGATTTCGCTGATGGGCCATACTGTTTCAGCAAGTCAAAAACCGCCTCACCCGCGCGGCTCATCAAAGTGTATCCGGAGATACCTCTATCCTCGATCGCAATGCGATCGAGTTCCCTGACCTGGCTGGCAATAAACACCTGTGATGACAGATCCGTCATAGCCGGCATTATACTTGCGCAAATGACCGATCTCTCATCCAATCAACTGCGCGGCCTGGCTGACAACATCAAGACCTGGGCGCGGGATCTTGGCTTTCAGCAGGCTGGCATTGCCGGCATCGATCTTGGCAGCGACGAAGCCCACCTGCAGCGCTGGCTGGATCAACGGCGACACGGTGACATGCAATACATGTCGTTGCACGGCACTCGCCGCAGCCGACCCGGGGACCTGGTGCCCGGAACGATCAGGGTCATATCCGTGCGTATGGACTACCAGCCGGAAGATCAGTCACAAAGCGAAAAGACCCTGGCGGATCATTTGATCGGGTTTGTATCGAGATACGCGCTGGGCCGCGATTACCACAAGCTGATGCGACGACGTCTGCAAAAACTGGCGCATAAAATCCACGCGCAAGTCGGCGAATTTGGTTACCGCGCATTTGTCGACAGCGCACCGGTAATGGAAAAAGCGCTGGCACGCAATGCCGGTCTGGGCTGGATTGGCAAACATACCAATCTCATCAACAAAGAAGCAGGGTCCTGGTTTTTTCTCGGCGAGTTGTACACAGACTTGCCGTTACCGGTAGATGAACCATCACACAATCATTGCGGCAGTTGCAGGGCATGCATCGATATCTGCCCTACCCGGGCAATCGTTGCTCCATACGAGCTGGATGCGCGGAGGTGTATCTCGTACCTGACTATAGAGATGCGCAGCAGTATCCCCGTCGAGTTTCGAAAAGCCATTGGCAATCGGATATATGGCTGCGATGACTGTCAGCTTGTATGCCCGTGGAACAAGTTTGCCCGACTCGCAACCGAAATGGATTTTTCCCCCCGGCACCAACTGGATGCCAGCGCACTGGTCGATTTGTTTGCCTGGAGTGAAGACCACTTTCTGCAGCGCACGGAGGGATCGGCGATTCGCCGCATAGGTTACGAGTGCTGGTTGAGAAACATTGCTGTGGCCCTGGGCAATGCGCCGACCAGCGAAAATGTAATCCGCTCGCTAAACGAGAAAATCGATCATGAGTCTGCCATGGTCAGGGAACATGTGGCGTGGGCGTTGAATCAGCACAAAAACTAAGGGAAAACCTCGATGGGAACGGGAAAACCCTCGAAAAGCAGGATATTGACTGATTCTGTGCGCCATGCCATTGACAGAACAGACACGGCGGTTAGCATCAACCTCAACATTATGACCAATTTCATGTACATGCATGGTTACAGAAAGTACTGACGGAACCGAACCTATGAGCGTTGGCGCTACTAGCACCCACAACCGGGCGTTACTCGCCGGCCTGCAGCTATTCAATGGCGTCGACCCTGAGGCCATTGAAGTTATTCTGCGGGAGACCTCCCGTATGGATATTGAATCGGGTGACGTCCTGTTGGCTCCGGACACCCCCAACCACAGCGTATATGTGGTATTGACCGGCCAGTTGCAGGTATTTCTGGATTCCATAGACAGCCCGCCACTGACTACCCTGGATGCAGGTGCCTGTGCCGGCGAAATGTCGATCATCGAAGACAGGGAACCATCGGCGTACGTTGCCGCAAGCCAGTTGACGCATCTGATGGTCATTGGTCACGACACGCTATGGAAGCTGATCAATGCCTCGCACGCATTTTCCCGAAATCTTCTGATTATTTTGTCGCAACGCGTGCGGCTGGATAATGAAGTCATTGTCGACAACGTCGGCATACTGCGGCAGTTTGAACGCAACGCGATTACCGATGCTCTTACCGATTTGCACAATCGTCATTGGTTGGAAGACATGTTTCGCCGCCGCCTGGAACGATGCCAGAAAAATGAAGAACCCGCCTGCCTGGTAATGGTCGATGTCGACTATTTCAAACGATATAATGATTCGTTTGGTCACCTTGCCGGCGATCATGCCTTGTGTTTTGTTGCAGACGCACTCCGCAACCACTTCCGACCCTCCGATATGATTGCCCGCTACGGCGGCGATGAATTCGCGGTATTGCTCCCAACAACCACAATAAGCGACGCAAAAAAATCTGCGGAGCGCGTACGCCTGGCGCTGTCAAAACGCGCTACCGATGAATTTACCGAAAAGTCGCCGGTTACCGTATCCCTCGGGATAGCGGAAATGGTTGAAGGCGATTCGCTCAACCTTTTGCTGAACCGTGCTGATGGCGCTCTGTACCGGGCCAAACTCAAGGGTCGCAACTGCGTCGCCGACTAACGATCGCGAAGGATCGACGCTACTTGTCGGGCAGATCGAATTCCAGGTTATCGATAAGCCGTGCATTACCCAGTTTCACCGCGCACAGCCAAACCACCCGGCGGGCACTTTCATCAGCAGTTCGCAAATCATCGGCGCGGCGCAGTTCAAAATAGTCCGGCCGAAACCCCGCAAGCTCCAGAGCGGTCGATGATTCACCGCCAATTTTTTTAAAATCGCGCTCGCCTGCAAGCACCTGGTCTCGCGCTTTTTTCAGCGTCTCGTACATACGTGGTGCGATCCTGCGTTGCGCATCGTTCAAATATGCATTACGCGAACTCATGGCCAGGCCATCTGCTTCGCGACCCGTTGCAGCACCGATGATCTCTATGGGAAAACTCAGATCCACAACCAGTTTTCGAATCACAACCAGTTGCTGGAAATCCTTGCAACCAAATACTGCAACATCCGGCTGCACGATATTGAACAGCTTGCTTACAACGGTCGCCACTCCTTCAAAGTGACCTGGCCGCGCTGCACCACACAAAATATCCGAAATATTGGTCACGTAAACATTGGTCACGCCTTTTTGATCATCCGGGTACATTTCTTCCACCGAGGGTGCAAACAATGCATGCACGCCAGCATCGGCAAGTTTGGCGCTGTCAGTGTCGATATCCCGAGGGTATTCCGAATAGTCCTCATTGACCGAGAACTGCAATGGATTCACGAATATGCTGGCGACCACCCTGTCGGATGCATCATGCGCGCGATGGATCAGGCTGAGATGACCATCGTGCAAACAGCCCATGGTTGGCACAAAGCCGATACTCTGACCTTCCTGCCGCCACAGCGCAATTTGCCGGCGCAAAGACTCGATGTGTTCAAAATGCTCCATGACAAAACCGCGGCGGATCAAAAGCAGTGTTTTGCTGCCGGGTAGCTGCCATTTTTGACGGCCTTCACATAGGCGGCGACGGTAGCCTCGGGGCTGCCTGCTTCTGCGGCAAAATTATGCGAAAACTTTGGCTTGCGACCGAGCGTGACATCCAGAATGTCATAGAGGACCAGAATCTGGCCGTCGGTGTTCGGACCAGCGCCGATGCCAATCACCGGCACATTTGCTGATGCCGTGATTTCAGCGCCCAGCGCCTGTGGAATGCATTCGAGCAACAGGATATCCGCGCCGGCGTTTTCAAGATCCCGTGCATCGCGTTTCATTTGTTTTGCTGAGCCTGCATCGCGACCCTGCACCTTGAAACCACCCACTTTGTGAATCGACTGGGGTTTCAGCCCAATATGTGCGCATACGGGGATATCTCTTTCAGCGAGAAACTCGACGATCCCTACCTGGGTTGCGCCTCCTTCCAGCTTTACCATTTTCGCGCAGCCTTCCTGCATGAGGCGGACCGCATTATCAAGCGCGCATTTTCGGGTTGTGTAGGTCATGAATGGCATGTCTGCCACCATGAACGCGCGATCAAGACCCCGGACAACCGCTTTGCAGTGATAGACCATGTCATCCATGGTGACCGGCACTGTCGTGTCATGACCCTGGATTACCATACCCAGGGAATCACCCACCAATACAAGATCAACACCTCCGCCATCCAGAAGTGCTGCGAAACTTGCATCATATGCAGTCAGACATGCGATTTTTTCGCCACTGGCTTTCATCTCTGCCAGCGTCGAAACCTTGACCGCCGGTCTGGCAGCATCGCGATCCTGTAAATGCTTGTACATATCAGACTCCGCCGTATCCGAATGGGCGATCAGGCAATACCGCGCGTCGCGGGATTAAAGTAATGCCGGCCACTGTTGGTGTTTTTTATAACGTCCAGCAATTGAAAATAGTCTTGGTCATTGCTGACCGGGTCAATGTCCCCTGCATTGACGATCAACAATGCAGAATCTTCATAAGTATGAAAAAAACGCGCGTAAGCTTCCATGATTCTTTCCAGGTAGTCGCGCCCTATCATTTGTTCGAATGCGATACCGCGGCTGGCCACACGTGCCAGCAAACGGTCCGCTGGCGCCTGCAGGTACACAACCAGATCCGGTACAGGAGGATTGATACCCAGTTGTCGCCACACCTGTTCATATAATTGAAATTCCTCGGCATCCAGGGTCAGTTCGGCGAACAAACGATCCTTGTGCATCAGGAAATCCGAAACGCGAACAGTTTCGAATAAATCTTCTTCGCTTATATCATCCATTTTGCGTGCGCGGTTGAACAGGAAAAACAACTGCGCCGGCAACGCACCGCGTTTGGGATCGCGGTAAAAACGCTCCAGAAACGGGTTTTCATAAGCATCTTCTTCGATCAACTCGGCATCGAGGCTTTCAGAAAGCCGGCGTGCAAGACTGGTCTTGCCCACGCCAATCGGACCCTCGATCGCAATGTATCGTGGGCCGCTGTCCAGCTCCGACATGTCTTCAGTAGTGTTCACGATTCCTGGCTCACGATCGGTTTATCCGCTCCAGACCCCGGTCTCCTGTCAGCGCCATCAGATTAGAAACCTGCCCCTTGCCGGGTATGCATAAATCAGGCGCAATATCCGCCAGAGGATACAATACAAAGTTGCGCTCATGCACACCCGGGTGCGGTACACACAACCCTTTCCGATCGATAGTCTGCTCAGCGTACACGAGCAGATCAAGGTCAATTATTCTCGGTCCCCAGCGCATATCGTCCCGTATTCGGCCCATATCGCTTTCAATCCGCAACAGATGCTCCAGTAATTCCACTGCCGGCATGGTGGTCAAAACAGCACCGGCTGCATTGAAATAATCGGGTTGGCCCGGCGGGCCCATCGGCTCGCTCAGATACAAATGTGACAGCTGCGCATCACGGCATCCCGACAGTACTGAAATACGCTGCCAGGCATCGCGTATCTGTGCAACCGGGTCGCCGATATTGGCCCCCAGGCCAATGTATGCCGGTATCCAATGCGTCATCGCCTCATCACCATGGGCCGCGACTCAGTTTCTTTGGTCTGCAGGCTTTGCCGGTCGCCGCCTGCGCCGCCCGCCGCGGCGTGTGCGCCCACCGCTTTTTGGCATCAATGCCTTGCGCCGCTGTTCATCGCCCATGGCCTGTACCGACAACCACCACGCAAAAAGATCGCCATCGATCTCCCCTGCATCCGCGCGCAACTCAAAAAAGTCATAGGCCGCTCGAAATCTGGGATGACCGGACAGGCGCATTGCGCGCTTGCCCACCCGGTACTCGAACCTGGGTTGCAAGGTTACGATTTCACGCAGCATTGTCGTGAACCGTCTTGGCATCGATACGAAACTCTGTTGTTCCTGAACAATATCGCTGGTGGCGGTCTGCAGCGCGGGCATTCTTGCCAAACCATCGCGCTCGAGTTTTGATGCGCGTTCGCGAATGGGTTGCCAGAGAAACACCGCAAGCAGGAACGCCGGTGAGACCGGCAATTCATTTCGGATCCGCTTGTCAGTACTTCGCAGGGCTTTATCTACCATGACCCGATAGGATTTATCCTGGGGATGATCCAGGCACCCATCGGTGAACGGGAACATATACCGGAACAATTCAAGTTCGCGCAGCAATTCAAAACTGGGGTGCGCAAAACCCGCCAAAAACATCTTTAGCAATTCTTCGAATAATCGTGCAGCCGGGACACTGCTCAGTAATTCCGACAAACCAGGAATCAGATCACGGCTATCCTTATGGATCTCAAATCCTAGTTTTGCAGCAAAACGAACCGCACGCAGCATACGTACCGGGTCCTCCCGATACCGCGTTTCCGGATCACCAATCAGACGCAGTACGCGATTTTCTATGTCGCGAACACCGCCAGCGTAGTCCCAGATGCTGAAATCACTGATATCGTAGTAAAGCGAGTTTGCGGTGAAATCGCGCCGCCAGATATCCTCATCGATGCTGCCGTATCGATTGTCCCGGATAATGCGGCCCGAGTCGTCTTTCACCACAGCATCGTCGTCCGCTTCTTCCCGGTGGGCTGCGCGAAAGGTCGCAACTTCGATGACATCGCGCCCGAAGTGAATATGCGCCAGCCGGAATCGTCGCCCGATAAGCCGGCAATTGCGAAACAGCCGCCGCACTTCTTCAGGGCGAGCGTCGGTCGCGACGTCAAAGTCCTTCGGGTGCAACCCCAGCAGCAAATCGCGTACGCTGCCCCCGACCAAAAATGCCTGGTGACCGGTCTTGTGCAACCGGTATAGCACTTTCAACGCATTTTCGGATATCTGTTTTCTTGAAACAGGGTGTTCTGACCGGGGAATGATGACAGGACTTTTTTGTTCTGGCTGTTCCTGTTGCCTCAATACTCAGTGCTCCGCTTGAGCAAAATGATGTGAGCCGTATAATACCACCCCCCGCATAGCGCAGCACCAAACACAGCGCTCCCTTCGTCTAGTGGTTAGGACGCTGGCCTCTCAAGCCGGTAACACGGGTTCGAATCCCGTAGGGAGCGCCATTTTGATATGGATGTATTCAAAGTTTTTCAAATAGAAGCCGCGCACCGCTTGCCGAATCTTCCCGAAGATCACAAGTGCTATCGCCTGCATGGGCATTCGTTTCGTATTGAAATCCATGTCAGCGGCGATGTGGGTGAAGATAGCGGCTGGGTTATGGATTTTGCGGATATCAAGCATGCTTTCGACCCGCTGTTCCGGCAACTCGATCACCGTTACCTGAACGAAATCGATGGTCTGGAAAACCCGACCAGTGAAAACCTGGCGCGCTGGATCTGGCAAAAACTGATTGATGACTTGCCACAGATGAGCAAGGTGATCGTGTGCGAAACCTGTACGGCGGGGTGTGCCTATACAGGCGACTGAACCCTGACAAATACCATCAGACGCTTTTTTTGGCGGTCGGATTTATTCCGCGGTGACCGCTTCCTGGCCGGTTTCATCCGTCGTTTCAGCTTTAGTCCAGCCCGTGTTATTCAGTTTTTCGATCACAGCGGGCAAACCTTTTGCCGCAACGTCATTGCCAATCACATCACGGAAATACGTCACGTATGAACGGCCTTCGATGGATACATCAAAAGCCATCCACAGACCATCGGTAATCCTGAACGTATAGTTCACCGGAACCTTGATATCGGAATCCAATAGCACGCGCGTCTGTACCACCTGGCGAGCACCGCCCAGTTGGTTTCTCGAGGGTATGACTACCATGCTGCCCGGCTTGAAATCCAGCAGCGCGAGTGAATAAGTACGTACCAGCGAGCCGTACAGTGCTTCGACAAACTCGTAGCGTTGATCCGGCGGCGCGGGGTTCCAGTAACGCCCCAGGATCAGCTGACCGGCGTACTCGATGTCGAATCGCGGCCGCAACACAGCGTCCACCACACGAAACAAACCGGTCGGATCCTCGCGAAATCTTTCGCGGTTACCATCCAGGGCGGCCAGCAGATTTTGCCGTGCCTCTTCGATAATGCTGTGCGGCGTCTCGCCCATTGCGCCGCCCTGGGCGACAACCTGGCCCATGACCAGCGCCGGCCCCCAGAATCCGGGAATCAGGCCCAGAACCAGGGCAAAAAAAGTAGATCGATACATTATCATTGACGCCGCCCAAATCGACTTGCGAACGAGGATCACTAGGGTAGACCGCCCGGAGCCGCGCCACAAGGGTGAGATTTGCGACCGGTGGTGGTTCTGGCTCGACAAATACCGGGCAGCAAAACACAAAGTTGCTAGTCCATTGGTCTATTCTTCCTGTTGGCCTTCCTGTTGGCCTTCCTGTTGGGCAGAATGTCGGCACATGCCGGGAGATTGAGATAATGATCCGATTTACCATCAATGCTCAGGTCTACGAACATGACGATGATCCGGATATGCCCCTGTTGTGGGCGATCCGTGATGGCAAAGGTCTGACCGGTACCAAATTTGGCTGTGGCATTGGCCAGTGCGGTGCCTGCACCGTGCATATCGATGGCCGCGCACAGCGTTCATGCATCACGCCTGTTCGCGCCGTAGACGGCAAAAACATTGTGACAATCGAAGGATTGTCAAAAAACGGCGATCACCCGGTGCAGCGTGCCTGGGTAGCCAATGACGTGCCCCAGTGCGGATATTGTCAGGCCGGACAAATCATGGCGGCCGCGGACCTGCTATCCCGCAACCCTTCGCCCAGCGATGAGGATATTGATCGCGAAATCACCAACATCTGCCGCTGCGGCACCTATGTACGACTCCGGAAAGCGATTCACGAAGCCGCAAAGTTGAACGCAAAGGAGAGTTGATGTGACGATTCCGGTGCTTTTGAGCAGACGGCAGTTCCTCCAGGCGTCTGCGAGCCTGGGCGGTGGCCTGGTCCTGGGTATGCCCCTGGCTGCAAACATGAGCCGCGCCGATACCGGTGACGACATGCATTCGGGTCAGCTGGGCTTTTTGGTGAATATCGACCCTGATGGCAATGTGATCCTGGGTGGCCTGGGGTCGGAGATGGGTCAGGGTGTGAAAACTGCATTGCCCATGCTGATCGCAGAAGAACTGGATGTCGATTGGGACCGC
>CBDUSC010000015.1:0-12587 GCA_965369735.1 uncultured bacterium | reverse complement strand
ATCGCGGATCGAAGATGAAAATGAACGCAATCGGTTACGGGATACCGTGGAGCAGTTCGTAACCGATACCGATGAAGGCGGCTACATTTTGCGAACCGCTGCAGAAGGTGCCGGCCATGATGCCATCCGCGCCGACATGATGTTCCTGCAAAAACTTTGGGATGTCATACGCACCGGGGCTGAGGACTCAGAATCGGGGTCGCTGGTTTATGAAGATCTTGCGTTGCCGTTACGTTTGCTGCGTGATTCCTATTCTGATGACATGGAACGCGTACGTGTTGATGATTCCGAGGTCGAGGCACGTATGAAACGTTTTACAGACCAGTTTATTCCCGAGATGACGTCCCGTGTGGAAGAATATTCCGGCGAGCGACCGATATTCGATCTGTACGGTATCGATGAGGAAATCGAGAAGGCACTGGAGCGCAAGGTGTCTCTAAAATCCGGCGGTTATCTGATCTTCGACCAGACCGAGGCAATGACCACGATCGATGTTAATACCGGTGCCTATGTCGGGCATAGAAACCTTGAAGAGACTATCTTTCGAACAAACCTTGAGGCAGCTGTCGCGATTTCACGGCATCTGCGCCTGCGAAACCTCGGCGGCATCATTATTATCGATTTTATCGATATGGAGCAGGTGGAGCACCGCGAGCAGGTGCTGCAGGCCCTGGACAAGAGTCTGGCCACGGATCGGGCACGTACGCAGATATCGCAGGTTTCGCCACTGGGCCTGGTCGAGATGACCCGAAAGCGGACAACGGAAAGTCTGGAACATGTGCTGTGCCGCCCTTGTCCAATATGTGACGGTCGTGGATCGGTGAAAAGCCCGGAAACCGTGTGTTATGGCATCTTCCGGGAAATACTGCGCCAGACACGCCAGTTTGATTTTCAGCAGTTGCTGGTCCTGGCGCACCAGGAAGTCATCGAGCGCATGGTTGACGAGGAATCTGCCAGTCTGGCCGAGTTGGAAGAAGCTACCGGAAAACCCATACGATTGCAGGCGGAAGCGTTGTACGCTGAGGATCAGTACGACGTCATTCTGATGTAGCTGAATGACCCTTACTATGAATTGATGAAGCCACTATCGCGAAAAATCTGGAATCTGACCGCCGGTTTTATTATTGGCGTCGTGATCCTGTTGGCGATCATTGTCGGCTTGTTCCGGCTTGCGGTGGATCATGTACCCGAATACAAGCAACAAATAGAACGCCTGGCCAGCGAAGCCACTGGTATGCAGGTGACGCTGGAAACCATCGATGCGCGCATGCGTTTTTTGGGCCCCGAGCTGTTTTTCACCGGCGCTGCGGTACGCCAGGATGGGATGGACGCGCCATTGCTGCAGGCGCAGCAAGGCCGTATCAGCATGGATCTGATCGAATCGATACGCAGTCGCAGGCTGACGCCGGGGCGTGTGATTCTGACCGGCGCCAGCGCAGAACTTGTCCGTGACGCCGATGGTCGCCTTAGCCTGGCCGGCTACATACCGCAAGCACCGGTGAATGACGCGGAAACAGAAAAATTTGACGCAAGTAGCATACCGGATGGTGCATTTGAGCTGCGCAACAGCACGCTGGTGATAGATGATACCCACTCGGGTGGCAGGCGCTGGACGTTGACGGGTTTGCGCATCGCGCTGGAACATCGCGGTGACAACCTGGAAATAGCAGGCAATGCGAATTTGCCGGAAACCCTGGGGAGCAAAATACTCTTCGAAGCCGATTTGCACGGGCCGATCGGCGAGACTGATAAGCTGGATGGCCGCTTTTACACCGATGTTCGGGATGTCGTGTTTGCCGGCTGGCGCGAAACCTTTCCGCGTTTGGCAAAGCTTCCTGCATCGGGCGATGGCGACCTTGCACTGTGGTTATTCCTGACTGATGGTGAATTGTCCCAGGTCCATGCGCGCGCTGACCTGACGAACGTACAGTTGAATGGCGACCCGTCGCTCGAGTATCAAAGACTCTCGGGCCGTGCCGAATGGGAGAAAAAGTTTTCCGGTTGGAATGCCCGGTTATCGAATCTGCAAATCGAAAGAAATGGCAAACGCTGGCCGGAAGCCCAGATCAACGTGGAGCTTACCCAGGGTGCAGTTGACTCCGATATCGTCGTATATGCCGATGCAAATTTCCTGCGGCTCGATGACCTGATGCCGCTGGCCGGGCTGCTGCCTGATAGCCAGTTCAAAACCGATCTGAATCAGTTCGCGCCTGAAGGCGATGTAAGCGATTTCCTTCTGCAATACAGTGGTGCGCCGGACGAGCAAGCCAGTTTCAATGTGCAGGCCGATTTCGCACGGCTATCCATAAACGCCGGCAATCGCAGGCCGGGTTTCAGGAATCTGAACGCACGAGTGCGGGCCAGTCAATCCGGTGGTCAGTTGCAGCTCAATACCGGTGAATCGCAGGTGGATTTGCCGTGGTTGTTTGAGAATGCGATCCCGATGCAATCGGTGGATGGCACCGTCGTGTGGCGCGACAGTGGCAATGCAATAAGGGTGATCAGCGACAGGCTGCTCGTCAGTACGATCGACGGCGATCTTGAGCTGAATTTCGATCTGAACCTGCCTGGTGGCGGGGAGCCGGCGACCATTGAGCTACAGGGTCTGGCAACCGATATGCAGCTTTCGGGGGAGGTTGATCCCTATTTGCCGTCGCGGATCATGTCGCCAGGCGTTGTGGGATGGCTGAACAACGCGTTTCGCGGTGGTTATATATCACAGGCGCAGATTCAGTTGTCCGGGCCACTGAACAAATTTCCGTTTCGTAATGACGAAGGCTTGTTTCGTATTGAATTCGGCGTCGAAAACAGTACGTTAAATTATGCCAACAACTGGCCGCTGGTCACGGATTTCTGGGCAAACGTCGTATTCGAAAATGAAGGGCTGACCATCACCGGTGAGCGTGGCAGTACCGTTGGTACCCAGGCGGATAACATGGTTGCTGTCTTTGATGATTTTGCGGATGGTGTGCTCAGGATATCCGCGGATGTCAACGGTGGACTGGACCAGATTCACAGCTTTGTTCTGGAAAGCCCATTGAAAGACCTGGTTGGCGAAACGGTAGTGGACATGGAGCTTGAGGGTGAAGGTACTGTCGAGCTGGATCTCATCATCCCGGTGCGAGAGCTCGAGCAAACCGACGTACGCTTTTCGCTGGATCTGGCCGATGCAACGCTGGGTCTGAAAGGGTTTGCATACCGCTTTTATGACCTGACCGGAACATTCCATTTCAACAATACGGTTCTTGATGCGCAAGGTATTACCGGCACTTTGTTTGGCCAGCCGATTATTGCAAGCATGAGCCCGCATCCGGACACCGCGATCCCCGACAACGATACGCTGGTCGTTGTCCATGGCGTGGCGGAGGCCGAGTCTCTGGTGGATGGGCTCAGCCTGCCCCTGGAGGGCAGGCTGAGCGGCAAAACCGACTGGCGCGCAGATGTGCGCCTGATACGCACACGCGATGTGCAGCCAAACCCGTTTGAAATTCTGTTCCGATCGAGCCTGACTGGTATGGAGATCGATTTGCCTGCGCCGCTTGGCAAAGAAACGGATGAATCCATTGAGGTGGTTGCCCGTTATCAACGAACCGGTGAAACAGCCAGCGTCGATATTGAATTTGGCGACAAAACCAACGCAATCGTTTTTGTGGAACGCGATGACGCCGGCTGGAGCCTGGGATCGGGCTCGGTCATGCTGGGTGGTATGGACGCATTGCCGTCACGTGCCAGGGGTCTGGTTGTGGCAGGCAGAATGGAGGAGCTGGTCCTGGAGGACTGGCTGTCTCTGATACCGGAAGAGCGGGGTGATTTCCGGCTGCCGGACATGCTCCACTCGGTAGAGGTCGATGTCGAAGATGCCCGGGCTCTGGGTTATCGTTTTGCGGGCTTGCGGCTTGAGATGAATCAGGAGGCAAACAGCTGGGCGATCAACCTTCAAAGCGACAAGGCGCAGGGCGACATCACGTTCCCGTTTGATCTTGGTGGTGGAGATCCACTGCGGCTTGCCATGGGCAGGCTGTATTTGACTGATCCCGTGGATGAAGAAGGCGGCAACCCGGATCCCCGGCTAGTACCTTATCTGGAAATCGACATCGACGATTTCGAAATGACCGATCGCCAGCTTGGGTCGCTCAGCGCGCGTGTGATTCCTGATGAAACCGGGGTCGACATTACCGATATCGCTACCCAGTCGGATTCATTGCTGATCGATGGCAGCGGGAGATGGGAAGTCACCGATAGCGGTCAGCGATCCACATTCAAATTTGAATGCAAAAGCAGCGATTTTGGCGCAACGCTGGCATCGCTGGGGATACCCGACGGGCTGACCGGAGATAGCGCATACGCGAGTATCGATGTCTGGTGGCCCGGCCCGCCCGACAGCCATTTCCTGGAGAAGATTGGCGGAACCGCTACCTTCAATATTGAAGACGGCTACCTGACTGAAGTGAATCCGGGAGCCGGGCGTCTGTTTGGTTTGCTCAGTGTGAGTGCGTTGCCACGGCGATTGTCGCTGGATTTCAGCGACGTGTTCCAGAAAGGGCTTGCGTTTGATTCATTGGGCGGAGATTTCCAGCTATTCGATGGTGATGCCTTTACAGACAGCCTGGCGTTGAGCGGTCCCGCTGCAAAAATTCTGATCGTGGGCCGCACGGGCATTGCAAAGCGCGACTATGATCAGATTGCCGTGGTAAGCACAAATATCGGTCGCTCGCTGGTCTTGCCCGGGGCATTTGCTGCGGGTCCCGGTGTCGGCGCCGCGGTGTGGTTGTTCTCCGAGATATTCAAAGACCCGCTCACCGATATGTCGCGTATTTCTTATCAGATTACCGGCAGTTGGGATGATCCGAAAATAGAACGGGTAGCCGACGAGGATCAGGAACTGGCGCAGGGTGAAGCTGAATGAGTCCGGATCATAATGTGACCCGGGCTGCTGCGATACAAATGAACAGCAGCGACGATGTGTCACGCAATCTGGATGACGCCGCAATGTTACTAAAAAAAGCGCGCGATGCCGGCGCGCTGCTCGCTGTGCTGCCGGAAAATTTTGCGATGATGGTCAAGCACGATTCACAGCGTCTGAAGATTGCCGAAACAGACAAAGATGGACCCATACAGGAATTTCTTGCAGAGCAAGCTGCAAAACTTGGTATGTGGATTGTGGGTGGCACTGTCCCGTTGCAGGTTGCAGGCGAAGACCGACCGGTTGCCGCTTGCCTGGTACATGATGCCCGGGGCGCGCGTGTAGCCCGTTATGACAAGATTTTTCTGTTTGATGTATCGGTTCCCGACCGGGAAGAAGCATACATGGAATCCGCAACGACGCTGCCCGGTGCGAACCCGGTGGTGATCGATTCACCGTTGGGCCGGCTGGGTCTGGCAGTCTGCTATGATATTCGATTCCCTGAGCTGTTCAGAAAAATGCTGGACCAGGATATGCAATGCATCATGCTGCCAGCAGCATTTACCGCAGCAACAGGAACAGCCCATTGGGAAATATTGCTGCGTGCCCGCGCGATCGAAAATCTGAGTTATGTTGTCGCAGCAGCACAAACCGGGCATCACGCTAATGGCAGGGAAACCTGGGGGCATTCGATGATCATCGATCCCTGGGGACGTATCCTGGACCAGCTTGCGGGTGAACCGGGTGTTGTGTGCGCAGATCTGGATTTTCAGCTCGAGGCAGAAACCCGAAGCCGATTTCCGGCGCTGGATCATCGCGGCGCCCTGAATGGAAAAAAATAGGTACCGAGAAAATATGGACAACGCATTAAAGATTGCCCAAACACGAATTCTTGAGCCATCAGGTCTTGATGAGAATGCATTGCATGCGTTGTTGGGTCGTGCCATGGGTCCTGCGATCGACAGTGCTGATCTCTATTTCCAGATTAGTCGTCATGAGTCATGGTCGCTGGAGGACGGCATCGTCAAAGATGGCAGCCACAGTATTGAGCAAGGTGTTGGAATCCGTGCAATCAGCGGGGAAAAATCCGGCTTTGCATATTCCGATGAAATCGTATTACCCGCGCTGACCCGCGCCAGCGAAGCTGCTCGCGCAATTGCACGCCAGGGCGCTCAGGGCAGCGTTCAGAGCTGGCATGCACAGGAAACAGCCGCGTTGTACGCGCCTATCGATCCGATTGAATCGCTGGGCGATGAAGAAAAAATCAAGCTGTTGCAGTACATCGATGTGGAGACACGAAAGCTGGATTCCCGGGTACATCAGGTTATTGCCAGTTTGTCCGCCGTGCACGATGTCGTATTGATTGCCGGCAGCGACGGTACATTGAGTGCTGATGTGCGGCCATTGATCCGTCTGAATGTATCGGTCATCGTTGAGCACGAGGGTCGCCGCGAACAGGGCTACAGCGGGGGTGGTGGGCGAGTCGCCTATGAGCATTTTTTGAAAAATGACACAGCGATGAGCTACGCGCGCGACGCGGTGCGTCAAGCGGTCATCAATCTTGAAGCCGATCCGGCTCCGGCAGGCGAAATGAATGTCGTGTTGGGCCCGGGCTGGCCGGGTATCTTGTTGCACGAAGCCATTGGTCATGGGCTGGAGGGCGATTTCAATCGCAAAGGCAGCTCGGCATTCAGCGGGCGTATGGGTGAAATGGTTGCCAATGAGCTGATCACGGTGGTTGATGATGGAACACTCGAGCATCGGCGCGGCTCGCTGACAGTTGACGATGAAGGGACGCCGACTCAATGCACGACATTGATCGAAAACGGCCGCCTTGTCGGATACATACAGGACAAGCTCAACAGTCGCCTGATGAATACAGAACCGACCGGTAACGGGCGACGGGAGTCATTTGCGCATTTACCGATGCCGCGGATGACAAACACTTACATGTTGCCCGGGCCGCATGACCCGCAGGAAATTATTGCGTCGGTGGACAAGGGGCTGTATGCGCCGAACTTTGGTGGTGGACAGGTGGATATCACATCCGGCAAGTTCGTGTTTAGCGCAAACGAAGCCTATCTGATTGAGGGCGGGAAACTGACACGACCGGTCAAGGGCGCGACATTGATAGGCAACGGCCCCGATGTATTGACCCGGGTCACTATGGTGGGAAATGATCTTGAACTCGATACCGGTGTGGGAACATGTGGCAAGGACGGGCAGTCTGTGCCAGTGGGTGTTGGCCAGCCTACATTGAGAATCGATGGACTTACGGTTGGAGGTACGGCCGCCTGATCAGTTCCGCGACGCGATAACCGCAGCGTCCAGTTGCTGACGCATCGTTCCCCAGGTTTCGTCGCCGACAAGCCGTAGAAAATCGTTTTGCGCGCGTTGCCAGACCGGCATGCAATCTTTCAGAAGCGTATGACCTTTTTCGGTCACCAGTACCAATTTCGTTCTGTGGCCGTGGTGCTTGATACGAATAAAACCGTCGCGTTCCAGGGGGCGAATATTTCGCGATAATGTCGATGGCGATACAACGAGATATTCGGCGAGTTCGCTAAGACTTGGACAGTCCAGCGCCAATGCTCCAACGACGACCGGTAGTTGCGTTGCTCGAATACCCAGAGGCTGCAAAGCTTCGTCAAATAATTGCGTGACCACCCGACTCGCCTTGCGCAGGGAAAAACACCCGCATACATTGAGCAGATCCCTGTACTCATCCCGGCTTAATGCGTCGTTATCCTGATCCATACGATGCAATACCCCCAGTTCAAAAATGCGTCAACCCTGTGTTTCATTGCGAGTTTTTATTTTTCGTAAGTGTACATGCACGGTTATACCCGCAGAATTCTGGCCCGAAAAACAGCCACCCCGGGTTCCGCAGGGCACACATTGGACTCAGCGCGATCGGGGTTTGAAGTTGTATGAGCGGATGCCCTAACTACCTGATATTAAAAAAGAGTTTATGATTTTTCACCGACGCGTTGGCATCTGCGGCAGCCAAACTTTGCCACAAAGACGCAGGAATTATGGTCATCGGAAGTGGTTTGGTATTACAAGAAAATGCGCAAAATGCGTGGGACGAATCTCCCAAGATTTCTTTTTAAATCAAAAGTTTGCTGCTGAAAAACAAAAACGTATTCCGTTAAACGGGCAACCCTGTGGTTTGGTCACGGTCTATACTGTGAGATGCAAGCGCAGCATATTTCAGGCATACCATAACCGTGTATTTGTTTCGATCCATTTTGATTACTCTCAGCATCGCGCTGGGTATCGCGATGGCTGGCGGCTGCGCCTACATCGGGCCGGGCTCGTACGATCCCGCTACATTCGACAGCCGTGATTACTACGCGCTGGATCATGGCGAGGCGGGTGATTCTGTTCCTGGAGTGCCTGGTCTGACGATCGGTTTTGGCTCTTCCTGGCCTGTATTTGGCGCTTTGTCACAGTATTCATCCAATGACTTGTCGCCGGGGCTTTCTTTTTGCCCGGGTTTTTCTCATAACCCGATCCCGCCGGTGGCCACCGGTTTTGCCCAGCCGGGTCGGGCGATACCCCCGGTTCTGGTTTCACCCGGGTCCAGGTCATATCATTTTTCCGAGGACGGTCGCATATACCAGAGTCGCCGTGCAGTGCGCATCAGCAGCACAACGCCCAGAGCAACAACCAGAGCAACAACCAGAGCAACAAGACCGCACACATCATTGTCCCTATCGCATTCAGTATCGGGTCGTCGTAGCGGATCAGCCAGCGTGAGTATGCCGCGCGCAGGCCGGGGCGGCGGGCGTGCTACCCATTAGGCAATCAACATTGATCAGCGGGTGGGTATCGCTCAGATAGCGATCTGGTATGCCAGATATTTTCCATAGATTTCGCCAAAGCTGACCAGCAGGCCGACCACCCAGATCAGCCGATCGAGTTCCGGCAACCATTTGCGGTTCTGCAGCCAGTACAAGCCTGCGGCTGTATAGCTGACAAAGACAGTCAATAACAGAACGGTCAGCCAATCGGCAATCACGTCATTGAACAACAGATCGCCTGCACCGGATCCTTTTACAATTTGCGCGATGATCGCAACCACCAGACACAAAACCGCAAGGCCGACCCAGTGGGCGAGCGTCAGCGCCGGACCCGATGGAACACGGGTGTCCGACTCCTGTTCCTTGGATGAAATGTAAATGCTCTTGGCCCGCAGAAACGACCATTTGGTTGAGACGCTGCGAACCATGACGTAAACCAGAAAAGCGGTACCACCGATGGCAGCCAGCCACTGGCCGGTGCGCGCCTGGAACATATCCATCTGTAAACCGGTCACGCCTGCGATCAGGAAACCGAACAGCAGGCATATGGCAAACAGAATCTTCGCAGGCTCCTGTTTTTCATAAGCGTAGTAGTGAGCAATTGCCAAAAAGATAATCGTGGGAAGTGCCTCCAGCGGCAAGGTTACGGAGGTTCCCAGTAATCGGTTTTCCAGCACAGTCGCTGTGCCGTAAATCAGACATATGATCATGATGCCGGCCGAGTAATGATGCGTGGCTGTGCCCGGGCTGAGAATCAGCTTCCAGCGTGAGACGGAGTAAATTGCGCTTGCCAGCACCAGCGCAAAAAGCAAAAAGGCATAGCTCAAACCTAAGCCATCCCAGGAAAACCGGCTGCCACCCAGCCAATCGGGAGCGGCAGCGTATGACGCCGTCGTTACAGTCATGAGTATCCAGGCAATGGTTATACGCATGTGTATTTCCCGCGAAATATAATGGGTGGATTGCGCGTTGCGTGTACAAGCATCAGATCGCCATTATGTCTGAGAGAGCCGGCCGCAAATGCGAAACAGATCACACAACACCGATTCATGATTTGTGAAGCAGCTCACGGCATGGGCTTTACCAGACGACTATCTTGTTTGTGTATTCAAATGCTGGAGGGGCGCCATGAGTGCGAACTGGCCAATTGAAAACACATCCAAAAATGTGGTCATCGACGATCTGTGCGAAGAGCATCAGGCGCAGACCAGTGATCAGCCGGCGGACCTCGAAGTCGATGGGCTGGAAACATCGCTGTGGCGCCGTTTGATCAGATATCTGGATCCCGAGAACAAATAATCTGAGGTCATTCATAGTGTGACGTGAGTCACAGTTCTGTTGCGGCCGGCCGCGTAATATTATGTAAATACCGGCACAAAGCAGCGGACATGCCTGAACCCATCGTTTCAATCCGTTTCTCCGAGCGCAGCAATCCAATCAGTTTTGATCCCTATATTGTCTGGCGTACCCTGGTACTGGCCAATCCGGACATGTTGTTATTCGCGTGCGAAAAACGCGATTTGTCGAATGATCCAACAATTATCGACTTCACGACATCGATCGCCGTTTTTCCCGATGATTTGCAGGACCTGTTGTTTACCTTTGCCCAGTATCATGGTGTGGCAGCCGCTCACCGTGCCCTGGATCAGGCTGTGGAGACTGCCTATCGTATTGAAAGGGAAGCCTGGCTGGATACTCCGTCCGGGCAGCGCGCGGCAACCAGTACCGCTGTTGAACCCACGGTTGAACCCCAGCCCGAATACGACGCCGCCTGAAGCGTTCGTGATTTGTCATAAGCCCCGACCGGCGGTTTTATTCGCCCGGCAAACCCGCTAGGATCAGTAGCACAAGAATAATCGCGGAGCGAGCGATGTGGTTGTCCAAACCAGTATATGAAATTCTGCCGTATTTCTACTTCGTTGCCGGCCTGCTCGCGCTGGTAGCGTCCGCGTACGTCAATTACTGGTATTGGCCGACTATTGGAACCATCGTTGGCTTCGTATGCCTGATTGCGGGTCTGGTGGTCTGGCTCAAGCGCAAGGACTACCGGCACAGCCAGAACCACTATCGTATCGATACTGATTCCCTGGACGATCTCTGATTCCGGCCCTGCGCGGTTCGGCATGGCATTGACTTTGATTATTCCATCGTTTATCGTCGATTAACGATGATACTAAGCTACCCACAATCGACCATGGATCTGGCGGGAATGAGCAAGGCGCTGGCGCACCCTGCCAGGGTCCGGTTGCTGCGTATCCTGCTGGATCGGGGTACCTGCCAGTGCGGGCCGCTGGTGGATGAACTGGGCCTGGCGCAGTCGACGGTGTCGCAGCATCTGAAAATCATGCGTGATGCTGGTCTGATATGCGGCACGGTAGATGGTCCGCGAAGTTGCTACTGCGTAAACGGCGAATCCATCGAGCGGCTGAAATCGCTGGTTGCGAGTCTTTAGAAAACCCGTTTCCCGAAGAGCACTCCAGGCGCTGTTTTTTTACATCACTTAATCGTTAATTAACGATAAAAGGAGCATATGATGCGGATTCACATCAGTCTGAAGACCGGCAATCTGGATGGTGCCAGGTCATTTTATGAGCAATTATTTGGCGCACCGCCGAGCAAAACGCGACCTGATTATTTCAATTACAGGCTGGATGCACCGCCATTGCATCTGGCGATGACACAGGCCGGCCAGTCTGAGGAACTCATTTCAGGTGCCGCGCATTATGGCATTGAGTTGAACGATCATGAGCAGCTGAAGACCTGGACACAACGCCTCGAGCAATCAGATATTGCCTATCGCGCGCAATCAAATGCGTCGTGCTGTTATGCCCTTGGGGACAAGATCTGGGTGTCGGATCCGGAGGGCAACGAGTGGGAAATATGGGTAAAGACAGGTGAGGGTACGGAACTCGCTGATCGCGAAACAGTGTGCTGCTAAATCATTCCTCCGGATGAGGTTATTTTTACCGATCACTCCTCCGGATGATCGGTGCGATAAGTGAGCTGGTGTTTGCCCAGCACCAGCACATTGCCATCTTTCAGACGGTGCCGCTTGATGCGTTTGTTGCCAATGTATATGCCGTTAGTGCTGTTCAGGTCCTCGATGATCGATGACTCGGGGCTGGTAATGATCTGGGCGTGGTGCCGGCTAATAAACTGACTGTCGATCTGCATGTCATTATCCGCTGTGCGACCAATGATCAACCGCCCCGCAGATAACGGAAACTCGTTGGTTGTACGGCCATCAAACGCAACGATGAGTCTGCCGAATGTGCGGCCATCCGGTTCCGGTGGCCTCGGTGCAGACACTGCAAACCGGTTTGTGCGTTCATTGAATTCGACCCAGCCGAGTTCATCGATTGCCGTTTCGATCAGATCGGGCGATATCCTGCTGATTTCATCTGCAAACGCCACCATCATTGCCGTGTCGCACAGTGTATTGATCAGGCGTGGTATGCCACCGGTGTAACGGAAAATGACCGGGATACATTTCGAGTCGAATATGCGACGTCTCGCGCCTGCAATATCAAGCCGGTGATTAATGTAAGCACGCGTTTCCGCCTTTGATAACGGTCCCAGGTGCAGGCGCAATCGAATACGTTGCGCCAGTTGCTGCATATCCGCGGCGTCGAGTGTATCGTTCAACTCGGGTTGCCCGGCAAGAATGATGCGCAGCACTTTTTCCTTGTGGGTTTCTATGCCGGACAGGAGTCTGACTTCTTCCAGCACATGCTTGCTCAGGTTTTGCGCTTCGTCTATAACCAGCAATACTTTTTTGCCCTCGCCGTACTTTTCAATCAAGTACATGTTGAGCATGTCGATCAGTTCGGCCTTGCGCTTGCGAAACGGTTTGAATCCGAATTCGGCACGCACGCCTT
>CBDUSC010000014.1:0-13034 GCA_965369735.1 uncultured bacterium | reverse complement strand
GGAATCTTGCGTCCAGCCGTTTGTTCACTGTAGGGATTGGATCAGCGCCCAACGACTATTTCATGCGCAAGGCTGCGCAGTTCGGCCGCGGTAGCTATACCTTTATAGGCGCTCCGGAGCAGGTTGGTGAACGCATGAGCGACTTGTTTGCAAGACTGCGCAAACCGGTGCTGACAGATATAGACATCCAGTGGCCGGATGCGACGGCGCTGAAAACCTGGCCGGAACGGGTACCGGATCTTTATGCGGGTGAGCCGGTTGTTGTCACCGCAAAGCTGGACAAGCATCACAGGCAGTTGATGGTTACTGGTAAAAGCAATAATGGTTACTGGTCGCGACAACCCGGTATTGATCAGCAGCGAAATCACGATGGTGTGGCGACCCTCTGGGCACGGAGACAGATTGAAACGCTGATGGATCAGCAGTTCCTTGGCGCCGACCCCGACACGGTGCGCAAGGCCGTGCTGCGTTTGGCGCTGGAACACAAGATTGTCAGTCGCTATACCAGCCTGGTTGCGGTAGAGCAGATGCCGCTACGACCTGCGCATCTGGATCTCAGGACCCAGCGATTTGCCAACCTGAGGCCCGCGGGTACCGTGCAAACGATTGGCATGCCGGCTACGGCAACCGGATCCCGTTTTAATTTGTGGCTTGGTGTGTCATTGCTACTGGCATCGCTCCTGATCGAGTCGCTGATGCGACTGGTATCGCGACAAAAGGCGCTGGCATGAAAGCGTTCCGGTGTGTCGTGTATGGGTTGCTGTTGATGGGTGCATGGCAACTCGGGTCGGGCGCTTATGTACACGCCAAGGCGCGGTTTGCCCAGGTTTTGATCGGCAACGCATGGGATCGCACACTGGCCGGTGAGCACCAGGTCAAACCATGGCCCTGGGCAGACACCTGGCCCGTTGCGCGTTTGCGTTATCCGGGTCACCATGTCGATCTTATGGTGCTTGCAAATGGTACCGGAAGATCTCTGGCATTTGGCCCCGGTCATCTTGCAGGCAGTGCACCGCCGGGAGCATCTGGCAATACGGTTATTGCTGCGCACCGCGATACTCACTTTGCTTTTCTGGAAGATATCGTGGTGAACGATCGTCTGACGCTGGAAACCGATGAGGGGCTGGTTACCTGGTACCAGGTGACAGATACGCAGATTGTGAGTGCCGATGACACGGTGGTTGCCCTGGAAATGGGTGACCAGGTACTGACGCTTGTGACCTGCTATCCATTCGATTCGCTGCGCGCCGGCGGCCCGTTGCGATACGTGGTTACTGCGCGGGCAGTATCAGATTTTGAGCCATCAGTCGCCGCCACACGATGAACATGCTGAGGCCACGAGCCGCCATGAATAATGCGAAGGCCAGCCACAAACCGTGATTACCCATGAACCGGAACATATAGAATGCGGGCACATATATGGCAAAGGCTGAGAACAGCATGGTATTGCGCATTTCTTTCGCCCGTGTTGCGCCAACAAAAATGCCGTCAAACAGGAAACTCCAGAATGAAACCAGCGGCAGTACAATCAGCCAGGGCAGATAATCAAATATGGTGTCTGCAACAGCAGTGATATCGGTAATTGCATAAACGATTTGATGGCCGGCGAAAAGGTAAAGCAAACTGAAAAAGCCAGCAAGCAACATCGACCAGAACAGCGAAAGGCTGATGGCGCGGCCCAGGCCGTCGCGGTTCTTTTGACCTATCGCCTTTCCCACCAGGGCTTCCGCTGCATTGGCGAAGCCATCGAGACCATAGGCTACGAAATACTGCAGATTCAGAAGCACGGCGTTGGCAGCGAGTATCAGTTCTCCCTGGCGCGCGCCTTGCGCGGTCAAAAAGGCAAACGCGAACATCAGGGAAAATGTGCGAATAAGGAGGTTGGCATTGATGCTGAAATAACGCCTGAGACTGTGGGTATCCAGTATGCGCGCAATCTTGAAGTGCCCTGGCTTGTCGCGCAGCTCCCGGGAAACCAGCCATAAACCTGTAGCAATACCCGAGTATTCCGCTATCAGAGAGGCCAGCGCTACCCCTTCCGTACGCATGTTGAGCCCGACTACAAACAAAAGATCCAGAATAATATTGCTGACATTGATCACGAGCAGGAGAATCAATGGCCCGCGCGCATTTTGCATACCGATAAACCAGCCAACCATGGCGAAATTGGCCAATGCTGCGGGCGCAGCCCAGATTCGTATGTCGAAATAACGACCGGCGTGGATGGCAACATCCGAGCTCGGTTGAAGCAGCCAAATCGAGAGTTCAAAGACCGGTTTTTGAAAAAAGATCATGACCAGGCCCAGTCCGGCAGCGGTGAGCAAGGCCTGCGCAAGGATATTGCGCATCTCATCGTAATCGCCACTGCCATGCGCCTGTGCTGCCACGCCCGTGGTACCCATGCGCAGGAAATTAAAGCCCATGAAAACGAAGCTGAAAATCGTCGCCCCTATGGCAACCGCGCCCATATAAAAGGCATGCTCAAGATGGCCAACGACGGCGGTGTCGACGATACCCAGCAGCGGCACGGTGATGTTTGACAGGATAAGAGGCGCCGCAATCCTGACGACTTCGCGATGTGTGTATCCTTTCATCAGGGTGGATAGTACGCCAACTACTTCTATTGTGAGATGGGTTGTCTATGTTTGTAGTGTGTAACAATGGGATCCGCACAGTGCGGCAGGAAAACAAAGCATGAAAATTCCGGAAATACTGGTAATCGAGTCGGCACAACAACCGGGAAGCCTGGCGAGCATTCTGCAGGTCATTGCCAACGAAAACCTTGTTGTCGAGCACCTTCAGTCCATACGGCGCGAGCAGGGGAAGTCAGTCTGGGAGATCACCCTTGAGATGGATGAGGATACAGATCGCGGTCTGTATGACCGTATCGATGAGCTGCCGAATGCGAAATTCCTGGGTAAATCTGATCGCGTATTCAATCGGCACAAGGGCGGCAAGATTCGCACCGTTTCCAAATCATCGATTTCATCCCAGCAGATACTGCGTGATATTTACACGCCCGGCGTTGCCCGTGTTTGTCTTGCAATACAGGAAAATCCGGATCTCGCGCGCAGCTATACCAGCATTAATGAAACCGTGGCGGTGGTGACGAACGGGACGGCGATTCTTGGTCTCGGCGATATTGGGCCGCTGGCCGGGCTGCCCGTCATGGAGGGCAAGGCTGCGCTGTTTGCGGAGTTTGCCGGTATCACAGGCGTTCCCATATTGCTGAATGAAAAGAATGCAGCGCGCATTGTCGATATCGTCACGGCTATCGCCCCGTCATTTGGTGCGATCCAGCTGGAAGACATTGCAGCACCCGAATGTTTTGAAATAGAGGATGAACTCAGGAAGCGGCTCGATATACCGGTATTGCATGACGACCAGCATTGTACCGCCGTGGTTGTACTGGCGGCGCTGATCAATGCAAACCGGCGGGTTGAAAACGATCTCACGCACAGCGTCATTGGACAGATCGGTCTCGGTGCAGCCGGTATCGGCATCGTGCGCTTGCTCAAATCGCAGGGAGTTAGCCGGGTCATTGGCTCTGATCTTAACCCGGATGCAATAAAGCGACTCAAGTCCATTGGCGGTGAACCGGCTGACCTGGAAACGCTGATGAAAAAGGCAGATGTGGTTATCGCAACCACCGGCGTCAAGGGTCTGATCAAACCTGAAATGGTACGCGAGGGTCAGATTATTCTTGCGTTGTCCAACCCCGATCCGGAAATTGAACCGCGGCTGGCGTTGGAACACGGAGCCATATTTGCTGCTGATGGCAAGAGCATCAACAACGTGCTCGGTTTTCCAGGTCTTTTCAAAGGTGCAATGCAGTCAAATGTAAAACAGTTCACCGACAACATGCTGTTTGCTGCGGCGAGTACACTTGCCGATCTTGCGGGTGAAGATGATCTGGTTCCCGATCCTCTCGATCAATCGGTGCACGACGCGGTTGCCGCTGCCGTGCGCAACATATGCGAGCGAGACGGGGAAGCGGGTAGCGGCTTCAGGCAGCAGGAAAATTAGTACCTGATACCGATCCGCTTGTAGATAAACGACAAAAGCCAGATCGGCCCAATCAGTAAAAACTGCACGTCCTTGAAAAAGGACGGCTTTTTGCCTTCGATGGCGTGTCCAATGAACTGGCCGATCCAGGCAACGACAAAAATAACAATAGATGTTTGCCATAGTGGTATCGGGAAGCCACTCATCCAGCCCAGGATCTGCCAGAAAACCAGCATCACAATGGTCATTCCGATGGCAAGTTTGAACGACAACGCGTAATAGTAAATCAGTGCGAGAAACACAAGCAGCGACAACCAATTGAGATTGGGCGATATGGATGCCATATACGCAGGTACCGGGATGGACAATGCAAGGCCCATCAGGCTGAGCAGGATCGCCGGCACGCATATCCAGTGCAGACCCTTGTTTATGTTGTTCTGATGGCTCTCGGCGTATTCGTCAAACCAGTGATCTGCGGTCTGCATGGTATTGCTCCCCTTTGAACCGAAGTTAATCCTTTGGCAGCAGCCGTGCAAGGTACAATCAGCCGGTCCACACACCGGAGCCCACGATGTTTGGCAAACCTGTAGGTTTGCGGGTACTGCAGTTTTTTGCGGACTCTTCGTTCATAAGCGAAGAGCGCCGCATCGAGCTATACCCGCCGTTTTTCCTGATGCGCGTCAAAGTACTTGAGCTCAGCGATGACTGGCGGTGTGTTCGTATCAGGTTGCCTCTGAACACGCTATCGAGAAACCCTGGTGGTGTCATGTTCGGTGGCTATCAGGCTGCGCTGGCCGACCCTGTCGCGGCGCTCGCGTGCTCGAGGATATTTACCGGATACTCGGCCTGGACACGGGCAATGACCATCGATTTTCGCCACGGTGGTAGCACGGATCTGGAGCTGCGGTTTACCTTCGACAAAGACCAGGAACAGAAAATCCGCGATGACCTGGAGCGCGATGGCCGCGCAAATTCGACATTTGAATATTGCTACTACCTTGACGATGGCACGGAATGCACACATGTCAGCAATACTGTCGCAATAAGACCGAAGGGTTATGTAAAAGCCACCACGCCGCCGGCCGATACCGGAGCCATGTAAGACACTGCGATAAAGATGCCGCGCTGCCGCACCGGAAAACGCGATCCCGTTCACGGAATATTCAGCTTGAACCCGTATAAAGGACGTATACGCGAGAAAAAGCGAGGGACCTGATATGAATATTCGAACATGGATTGTTGCGGTTGCATTGGCAGTATTGACAGCCGGTTGCACCGTGCTGGACCCCTATACCGGGGAAGAGAAAACCAGCAACGCAACCAAGGGCGCGCTGATAGGCGCAGCCAGTGGTGCGGTTGCCGGTCTGATCAGCGGTGACGACGCGGTCGAGCGCAGACAGCATGCGCTGATCGGCGCCGGTATCGGCGCGCTGGCCGGTGGCAGCATCGGTTATTACATGGATCGCCAGGAAGCGAAGCTGCGCGAACAACTGGCCGGAACGGGTGTCAGCGTCACGCGCGATGGCGACAACATCACCTTGAATATGCCGGGTAACGTGACCTTTGCGCATAACAGTTCCGATCTGAACGGTGACTTTTTTGCGGTGCTGGATTCGGTCGGCCTGGTGCTGGACGAGTTCGACAAAACCGTCATCGAGATTGCCGGCCACACCGACAGTACCGGATCGCAGGGGTACAACCAGGTGTTATCGGAAAAACGCTCGGAAACTGTTGCGCACTACCTTGTCAGTCGGGATGTGATGGATCTGCGTATCATCGTGATTGGTCTTGGTGAGGACTATCCGATTGCGAACAATGAATCGGTGACCGGTCGCCAGATCAACCGCCGGGTTGAGTTGACGCTTGTGCCCGTAACCTCGTAACAGACTTTCGCACAAAAAAAACCCCGGCCACCATGCGAGTGACCGGGGTTTTGTGTGCATGCGATTATTCAGCCATATGCGATTTCAGTGTCTTGATCGCATTGCCTTCGATCTGGCGAATACGCTCCGCCGATACACTGTATTCATCGGCCAGTGTTTGCAGCGTGTCCTTTTCATCGCTGAGCCAACGGCGCATGACGATGTCCCGGCTGCGCTCATCGAGTTGCTTCATGGCCGATCCAAGCCGGCCGCTGGCCTTTGACTGCCAGTCGCTTTTCTCGACTGCTTCCGCGGGATCCGGTGCCGGTCCCTTGAGATAGGCCGCCGGCGAATAACAGTGATCGTCGTCGTCCGTGTGCGGCGCCGGGTCAAAACTCATGTCACGCGCGGCAAGGCGTTTTTCCATTTCCGTAACTTCGCGTTCGGATACTCCAAGATCGCTCGCAACGGCGAGTGTTTCCTCATGACTCAGCCAGCCCAGATTTTTCTTGGCTTTGCGAAGATTAAAAAACAGTTTTCTTTGCGCCTTTGTGGTGGCGACCTTTACGATGCGCCAGTTACGCAACACATATTCATGAATCTCTGCACGAATCCAGTGCACCGCGAATGACACCAACCGAACGCCGACATCGGGGTCAAAGCGTTTGACCGCTTTCATAAGACCGATATTGCCTTCCTGGATGAGATCACCGAGCTGCAAGCCATATCCCTGGTATCCACGAGCGATGTGCACGACAAAACGCAGATGTGATAAAACCAGCTCGCGTGCCGCATCGAGGTCACTGTCTGCACGATAGCGGACAGCCAATGCGATCTCGTCTTCCCTGCTCAGTACGGGGATGGCGCCAATCGTATTCAAATAACTGCCAAGGCTGCCGGCGGCAGCGACATTGACCAGATCAGTCTGAATTGGAATCAGGGCTTTTTTCATGCAGTACAGTCCTCCTGTGCGGCCGATAATTTTAGCACTCTGAAGGTTAGAGTGCTAAATCTGTTTTCGGTTCCTGTAAGGAGACAAAAAGAAAGTAAATAAAAACAACAAGTTATCTTAAATGTTGGGTTCTATGGTTTTCAGATGGCGCGACGCAGCAATCCAGGAGCCCAGCCATCCCAGCAACATTCCGATTACGGGCAGCAACAGATTGCTGGCACCACCGAGCCCGATCAGCAGGAAATCGCTGCCATACAGCCCCGCCAGGTGGCGTACCGGTCCGGCCAGCAGCGCGAGACCCAGTTGTACCAGCGCCAATGCAATCAGACCGCCACCGAGACCGTACCAGAAGCCACCATAGAGAAACGGCCGGCGTATGAACGCATCGCTGCCTCCAATCAGTTTCATGACCTCAATTTCATCACGGCGGTTTTGAATATCGAGTCGAATGGTATTACCGACGATGAGCAGCACTCCAATACCGAGTAATAATGCCGCGAGATGAACCGCGCGCCGTACCGCATCGAGTATTGCATGGAAGCGCGTGACCCACTCCGTATCGATTTGCACCATGGCGGACTCTTGCATGGCATCCAGACTACTGCGCAATGACTCTATGGATGCCGCGTCCTTGTGTGTATCCGCGGGTCGAACAACCAGCACATGGGGCAAGGGGTTTTCGCTGAGCGCGTCCAGCGCCGCACCAAAACCCGAGTACTCGCGAAACTCTGCCAGCGCCGCGTCGGCGGGAATGACATCCACCTCTGCCACGTCGATGCGTGACTCAATATCGGTTGCAAGTGTATTGAGCTGCAATTCGGTCACAGCTTTGTCCAGATAAACGGTCAGATCCACAACGCTTTCCCAGCTACCGCTGACCGCTTTGCCGTTTTGCACCAGGATTTGCAGGCTGGTGGGCAACGCCAGTGCAATACCGATAACAGCAATGGTCATCAGGCTGGAAAAGGAATGTCGCCACAATCGGCCGAGCGAGCCAAAAAAATTCTGCAGGTGTCGGGAAACATAAACTCGTAACCATTGTCCTGGCGAACGTCGTTGCCGCCGGCCACCGGAAACAGCTTGTCGCCTGGCCTTGCCCGTTGTCGAATACTTTTTGCCGCCGGCCATCAGCCCAACATCCTGCCATCATCCAGCGACACCTGGCGCATACCCAGTTGCCCGATCAGCCCAAGATCATGGCTGGCGATCGCCAGGGTCACACCCACCTCGTTCAGGCGCATGAACACTCGCATGATATCCAGTGAAAGATCGGGGTCGAGATTGCCGGTCGGCTCATCCGCGATAAGCATGCGCGGTTTTGTCACGATTGCCCTGGCAATACCGACACGCTGTTGCTCGCCGGTCGATAGCGAAATCGGTGGCAGCTTTTCCTTGCCAAGCAGTCCGACCTGGTCAAGAGCTGCGCGTACCTTTTTGCCGATTTCCTTTCTTGCGATACCCGCGATGATCAGCGGCAGCGCCACGTTATCGAATACGCTGCGATCATGTAGCAGTTTGTGGTCCTGGAAAACCATGCCGATCTCACGCCGGTAATAGGGTATTCCTCTGCGAGCGACACCACGGGTATTCTGGCCGTTGACGATGACCTGGCCACGCGTTGGTCTCTCGATCAGCGCAATCAGTTTCAAAAGGGTACTTTTGCCCGCGCCCGAATGGCCCGTGATGAAAATCATTTCACCCGGCTCTATTCTCAGATTGACCTCGCTGAGCGCCTCGCGACCATTCGGGTAACGCTTTGCAACATTCTCAAAGCGAATCATGCGTCATCATTACCGTTGTGATCGGCAGCCGGTTGCAGCAGCGCGGACACAAATGCACCGGCGTCGAAAACACCCAGATCATCCGCTTGTTCGCCGACACCGATGTAGCGCAATGGAATTGCAAGCGTGTCGGCCAGCGCCAGGACAATACCGCCCTTTGCGGTGCCATCGAGTTTTGTCACTGTGATCCCGGTAACGCCTACCGCTTCGTTGAACTGGCGCGCCTGCGCCAGTGCGTTCTGACCCATACTGCCATCCAGCACCAACATGACTTCATGCGGTGCCGATGCGTCGATTTTTCCCAGCACGCGATTGATTTTTTTCAGCTCCTCCATGAGATCGGTCTGGCTGTGCAGCCGACCCGCCGTGTCAGCAATCAGAACATCCATGCCGCGAGCCTTTGCTGCTTCGTACGAGTCAAAGATGACTGCTGCCGGGTCTGCCCCGGTGTGTTGTGAAATGACCGGTACCTTGTTTCGCTTACCCCAAACCTGCAATTGTTCAATCGCTGCGGCTCTGTAGGTGTCCCCGGCCGCCAGCATGACCGACAAACCCTGCTCGCGTAACCGGTTTGCAATTTTTCCAATGGTCGTCGTTTTCCCTGATCCATTCACACCCACGACAAGCATGACAAAGGGCCGTATATCCGCCGGGATTTCCAGCGGGATGCCAACCGGGTCCAGCATGTCGCGCAGCGATCCCTCCAATGCTCCCAACAACGCATCGATATCTTTTAGATCATTACGGGCTACACGACGATTCAGATTGCCAATAATTTTTTCCGTCGCATCGACACCGACATCGGCGGTCAGCAATCGCATTTCGAGTTCATCGATGGCCGCATCATCTATTTTCCCGGCAGGCAACAGCCCGGCAAGATCATAGGTCAGCCAGGAATCGCCACGATTCAATTTTTGCCTGAGACGCGCAAAAAACCCCTGCTTCTTTTCAGCAGAGGCATCGTTGCCGCCAGCAGGACCGGGTGGTGTGTCTTTGGATTTGCGACCGAACATCGATAAGCCAGGTAATACGAGCGGGTTATGCTAGCCCAAACCCCGGGCTTTGGAAAAGAAAAGGGCGGCCAGAATGGCCGCCCAGTTTTTTTACATCAGATTTTGCGTTTTTCTTATGCTCTGAATGCCAATACTTTGCCAAGCTATTGAATAACACTTGGATCGGAGATCAGTATAACCTGTCCGTCCCCCGGAATCATGGCCGGCGGGTTGCCCATGGCGAAAACCACCTGCTCGGTCTGCATTTCTATTGTCGCAGCGAGGCTGGCGGTAGGATCGATCTGCGATCCGTGGCTGCCTTCGGATAACCGCACTGCACCACGCGAGACTACATTGACTCCTGGCGTAGAAACCGATGCCAGACCCATCAGGGTAAACATTTTCTCGGTCAGGAAGTTCGGGATCGTACCGTCATCCTGAACCAGCATGCCGTGTATGGGTATCGATGGATCGATGCCGGCACCAAAGTTGATGGGATCACCTGCGTCGATCAGCATTTGCGCATCCCGGAAATACTGATTCCACAGTGTCGTGTCCGGTATCAGGCCCAGCGATATCAAGCCGCCCGCTACCAGTGGTGCAAAGCTGCCCGAGAATCGGGCGAGCTGCGACCATTCGCCGCCAATGACGCCAAATGTCGCCGATGAGAAGCCGCCATATGCGTCGATTATCAGCGATGCAGTCATTGAGCCATATGACATACCTACAAAGTGAAGCTTGCCATTCACATCGGGTTGCCCATCGAAGGTCAGATCGATGTTTTTCGCGGCCTCCGCGACGGTGGCCATATCCGCCGCCGCCTGCATAAAGCAGCCACGGGCACTGATCGGGTTGCTAAAGTTGATGCAATGGATGCCGGATGGATCGCTGATACCGTCGGGCCCCGCAGTCAGTGTTGCATTGTCCAGCAGATCGATGTCAAAGGTGCGTTCTGCAACACCCGGCAGGCGGAACAGCGCCGTCGGGTCCACCGCCGGATCGGTTGCGGTGATGCCATGCAGGGCGTGATCAATGGAGATGACAATTGCGCCGGCATCGGAAAATGCCTCTGCCACGGCCAGCATATCGGTTCGGTTTCGGGTGATGCCATGGCCCCAGACCACTACCGACCAGCCACCCGGCGGGGGTCCGCCAAAGGCCTGGTAGGTTGCTGAACCCGCATTGGGTACCGTCATGAGAACCGGGATCGTTACCGTTGATTTTGCCACCGGGACCGGGTTATAGCGCGTCAGATGATTGGTGGGTGCTGCCATCGGGTCCAGGGTGAAAGGGCCGCCTTCCCATACCGATGTGGTGATGATCGGATCATGCGTGAGTGCCGGCGGGAACTGGGATAGATCCAGATCAGCCGGTACATCCAGGTAATACGGCACATCCAGCGTGCCTACCCAGATGTCGGCATTGCCGCTGGGCATGGCCGCTGGCGGCAATGCGCAGAAAGTCGTCAACACGGGGAATGGGCAGCCAGCTGGCGCTGGCACCGGTCCAAGCAACGGGGTCTGCGGTTGGGCCAGACCCACCGCATTTTCTACGAAATCGGTAGCCGTTTGTGTCTGGTAGCTTGCGCTGGCAATGATCGTTGTAGGATCCATGCCAATGCCACCAGCGATGGCCAGGTGCGCACCGATCAGCTGGCTGAGTCCGTTCATCGTGGGGTCCGGCAGCATCTGACCCGACAGCGCGGCATCGCGCAGGGTCGCATAATCGGTATCGGCTGCTGCACTGGTGCCACCGGGATCCTGGATGCCATTGGTCATCAATACCAGGTAGCCGCTTTTTTCGTTCAGCGGCAACGGGTAGGTGATTCTCAGAATACGCCCCACCGCATCGATATCGGGTGCTGTATCCAGAATGTAATCCTGGCCCGGTATCAGTACAGCCTTGACGCCGATCGTGGCGGTAGTTGCGGGGTCGACTATGACCTCCACTACATTGACTGTCAGGCCACCGATCAGGGTTGCCGGGTCGATGATGCTGGAGAAGGTCTCGCGGAACTCGGCTATGGTCGAATAGCCATCCAGCGTGTTCATACTTTCCGCAAACGGGATGGTGGCGAGCACCGGCAGGTTTAATGTGCCGTCTGTGGAGCCGTTGAAAAACAAGTCGTTCGGGTACGGCACAATCCCGCCGCCCACGACATAAAGTGCGCGAAATGCAGCTGGCGGAGGGGTGCCATTACTCGGGGGCTGACCGGCGGTACCGGACGCGCTGTCGCTGTTGGATGAGAAGCAACCTCCCAGAAGCATGCTGATAGCAACAACGGCCAGGGGAAAACGCATTTTCATTCTTCTGCTCCTAACGGGAACTTTGTCTTTTTATTGATCCTCCGGGTGTGCCTGTCCGGCTCTGTTTCTGCCCGACTATTGCCCGACTATTGCCCCACCCGGGGGGATCTCGATTCTTGTACGCCTGAGCGTTTTGTTTGACTGGTAAGATTACGCCCCTTAACTTGCCCCTTGCAAGGATTTCAGGGCTGGAGCCGGGTACACAATGGCATCGACAAAGGGTCGTACGCACCGGGGGCGCGGTGCAATGCAGCATGATCGCTCGCGCGGCCGGGAGGGCCGGTTCCGTATTATTGCGGGCCGCTGGGGTGGCCGCCGGCTGGCATTCCCGCCGTTGGCGGGTATACGGCCATCACCGGATCGCGTCCGCGAGACCCTGTTCAACTGGCTGGCGCCCGTGGTCGAGGGCTCGGTCTGCCTGGATCTGTTTGCCGGCAGCGGTGCGCTGGGTCTGGAAGCCCTGTCGCGTGGCGCCGCTCATACCAGTTTCGTGGATCAGCAGGAACCGGCGATCCGTAGAATCCGCGATCATCTGGCGTTGCTGGCTTGCGAAGATGCCGACACCTGGGCTGGCGATGCCTTTGAATTCCTTGATGACACTGCTGTAACGCCGGATCGGCAATACGACATTGTGTTGCTGGATCCACCGTTCGACAGCGACTACGCCGATCGTGTACTCACAGCTTTGGAGGGCTGCGGCATTCTGGCTCACCGGGCCAATATTTACCTGGAGCTGCCGGCAGCGAAGGATTTGCCCGAGGTACCGGTTAACTGGGCGCTTATGCACAGCAAAACCGCCGGTCAGGTGGGCTATCATCTATGGCTCAGATCACAAGGATCGTAACAATGACAGTAGATGCAATGTATCCGGGGACATTCGATCCCATTACAAATGGTCACAGTGACCTGATTCGCCGTGCATCCCGCCTGTATGGAAGAGTGGTGGTCGCGGTTGCGAGTCACACCGGCAAAGACACGCTGTTTGATATTGATGAACGGGTAGACCTTGCCAGGGCGGTGCTTTCTGATATCGATAATGTAGAAGTGATGAGCTATGAAGGTTTGACCGTTGATCTGGCCCGCGATCAGAACCTCGGTGTCGTCCGCCAGCAGGATACCGTCCGATTCAAGTTGTC
>CBDUSC010000013.1:0-14377 GCA_965369735.1 uncultured bacterium | reverse complement strand
CGTAACGGTGGCGATCAGACGTACCAATATTGGTCAAAACCCCGGAGCGCCCAACTTGCTTGATGTTCTTCCGTCCGATGAATACACATTGCTGCCAAATACCGCGGGTTGCTACACCGCTGAGGATGCTGTGCGGACGTGCAGGCTGGCGCGCGAACTGCTGGATGGCCACAAACTCGTAAAGCTGGAAGTGCTGGGCGACGAAAAGACCCTGTTCCCGGATATACCCGCAACTCTCGATGCGGCGCAGACGCTTGTGGATGACGGCTTTGAAGTCATGGTCTACACAAACGACGATCCGTTGATTGCAAAAAGACTTGAAGACATCGGCTGCGTGTCGGTTATGCCGCTTGCCGCTCCAATTGGTTCGGGTCTTGGCATCCGGAACCCGTACAACATTCTGACCATCGTCGAGAACGCAACCGTGCCCATCCTGGTTGATGCCGGTGTCGGCACAGCCTCCGATGCAGCCGTGGCGATGGAACTGGGTTGCGATGGCGTATTGATGAATACCGCCATCGCTGGCGCAAAAAAACCGGTACTCATGGCCAGTGCAATGAAAAAAGCTGTAGAAGCCGGTCGCGAGGCATTCCTCGCCGGGCGTATCCCGCGAAAACGCTTTGCATCGGCATCATCACCCATAGAGGGCAGCTTTTTCTAACAAGCTTTTCGGGTTCGTGCCAGAAGCAAGCAAAAAAGAAATGCATCCCAGAGCGGTACGAAGCTTTGTGCGGCGTGCTGGTCGTATCACCGCATCGCAAAAAAATGCACTGCGTGAGTTGTGGCCCGTCTACGGTATCGACTACAAAACCAAAAAACTCGATCTTGTCACCGTGTTTGGCCGTGACGCGCCATGCATCATGGAGATCGGATACGGCAACGGCGAATCACTGGTCGCACAGGCAAAAGCACACCCGGACCAGAATTTTCTTGGAGTAGAAGTCTATACCCCCGGCGTGGGGCATATGCTGATCGCCACAAAGCGTGAAAACCTGAGTAATGTGCGGCTGATCCGCGAGGATGCTGTGGATGTACTGAGCTACCAGATAGCACTGGCCTCCCTCGACGCAGTCAATCTGTTTTTTCCCGACCCTTGGCCAAAGAAAAAACATCACAAGCGACGCATTGTTCAGCCAGGGTTTGCAAGACTGGTGGCTTCACGCCTGAAACCGGGGGGTTGCTTTCATCTGGCCACGGATTGGGTGCCATACGCCGAGCACATGATGGAGGTTTTATCCTCTTGCGAGTACCTGGATAACAATTCTGCCAGCAATGACTATGTCGAGCGACCGGTTACGCGGCCACAGAGCAAGTTTGAGCAACGCGGGGAAAAACTGGGTCACGAGGTTCGTGACCTGGTGTTTGTTCGTAACGAAAACCCGTTATAGGAACTACATAAAGACAGCCTGAATGCCATCCACCACGTATTGCACCGCCAGCGCTACAAGCACCACGCCAAGCAGGCGGCTGATGACATTGGCGCCGGTATTACCCAACACTTTCATCACGGGTCCGGTTAGCAGCAACAGAACAAGCGTTATCAGCAATATCCCGCCCAAAATTGCGAGCATGGCGCCAAACATGACGGGATCATCGCCAATGTCGTTTGTCACCAGGAGCAGAGTTGCCAGCGTTCCGGGTCCCGCGATCAATGGAAACGCCAGCGGGAACACGGATATGTCTTCCCGGTAACGCGCTTCCTCCTGCTCGCGTACCGTTGTGGAGCGCAAACCCGACTGGCGGGCAAACACCATGTCCACCGATACCATGAACAGCAATAAACCACCCGCAATCTTGAACGCATCGACGGAAATTCCCAATGCTTTCAATAGCCAATCACCGGTCAAGGCAAACACCAGCAAAATAATACCGCTGATAAAGGTAGCCTTGAACGCCATGATGCGCCGGTATTTTGCGTTACCACCGCGTGTCAGCGCACCAAATAGTGGCACAAGCGAAATTGGCTCGATAACTACAAAAAATACAACAAATATTTTGATCAGATGCTCAAACACGAGCGTAACTTCCTGTATTTTTTAGCCGCTTGCGCAGCCGCAAAGATAAGCCTATAAAGGTATGTAAGGGACTAAAAAATCAGCCCATGGATTGGGGCGCTAGTGTAGCAACAGAACCACTCAGGAAACACCAGCATGGCAGTTGGATTTCCCATCATAGGTGATTGGTACAAGCGTCCGGGCGGTCAGCTGTTTGAGGTTGTGGCCATTGATGAAGAAGACGCCACAATTGAATTGCAGCACTTTGATGGAACAGTGGAAGAAATCGAGTTGGATGCCTGGATGGATGGTCGGCTCGAGTCTGTCCAGCCACCGGAAGACTGGTCCGGGGCAGTAGATATTGATCCGGAAGACTATGGAACAGATCGGGACGGAATGCATAACTGGGCATCGCCATTGGACTATCTGGACCGCGCGAAATAAGCCGTTCACCCGCATCGGCGCCTGAACAATAAGCTCAGGTGCCACTTTGTCCTGTTTGAAACCAGCCCTTGTTCGGACAATTCAGGTTCGGACAATTCAAATACGAACAAAAACGCTGCCGTTTTCGATACGCACAGGCAGCGCATCCAGTGATTTTCCCGGGCATGGGCCCGCGACACACAAACCCGTTGCGATCTCGAATATGGCGCCATGTTTGGAGCACATGATCAAATCGCGATTTTTTGTCAGGAATGCATCCTGTTTCCAATGCAGCGGATTGCCTGCGTGCGGGCAGATATTGCGATAAGCAAAAACTTCATCGCCCTTGCGAACGATAAATCCGGCCGATGGCCAATCGGCGCCGGGCAGATCGATGCCGCGTGCGCCGGGGTTATCCATGTCTTCAATATTGCAAACGCGTATCTCACTCACCGGCTTTCCGTCGCACCCGCAATGTTTTCTGTTTCTTTCATCCATCCACGGAAATAGAACAGCAGCAACAAACCCGGTATGGCAATCAGCGCGCAGCTTATAAAAAATGCAAACCAGCCCATGGTCTGGGCCATGTAACCGGTTGGCGCCGCGATGATCACGCGGGGTATACCCATAAGACTGGTCAACAACGCGTACTGCGTTGCGGTGAATTTCTTGTTCGTGAGATGCGCCATGAATGCGATGTAGGCTGACATTCCCATACCCGCGCTGAGATTCTCAAAACCGATCACCGCTGTAAGCCACGGGATGCTGTAACCAATCGTTGCGAGCAATGCAAAACCCGCGGTTGAAACACCCTGCAAAATCCCGAAAGCCCACAATGCTCGATATACACCAATACGCAAATAGAGCAGACCACCGACAAGCGTACCGCCAACTGTTGCCCAGAACGCGATCAGTTTTACGATCGCCCCGATCTCGGTATTGCTGAACCCCAATTCGAGATAAAACGGAATCGTCATGTGGCTGGCCATCATATCGCCGACTTTGTACAGCAGGATGAACAAAAGTATCAGCACCGAATCCTTGCGTTTGAAAAAATCCAAGAACGGAAGCACCACCGCCTGGAGCAGGGTGTTGGGTGTGCCCTCCGGGCGATCCGGTTCCGGTACCAGCAGTGTCGTGACCACACCGATCAGCATGAAACCGGCCATTACGACGTATACCTGCGGAAAAGAAACGATATCGGCAAGTATCAGCCCTCCACCCGAAGCCAGCAGCATGCCAAAGCGGTAACCGTTGACATACAAAGATGCGCCAAGTGCCTGCTCGTTTTCACTCAGCGATTCACGGCGGTATGCATCTATGACGATGTCCTGGGTCGCAGAAAAAAACGAGAGCATCAATGCCGCGACAGCGGTTATCCACGGATCGATCCCGGGGTTGGTGCTGCCCAGCCCGAATATTGCTGCAATCGTAAAAAGCTGGGCAATCAGCAGCCAGCCACGGCGGCGGCCAAGAAATGGCGGTACGTATCGATCGATCAGCGGCGCCCAGACAAACTTGAGCGTGTACGGCAAACCTGCCAGGGCAAAAATACCGATGGTTGTGAGATCGACGCCTTCCTGCTTCATCCAGGCCTGCAGAATCGTAATGGATAACAGCAGCGGCAACCCACCGGAAAACCCCATCGCCAACGCAGCCAGCATGCGCCAGCTCAATATTTGCCGCAGGTTTTGATACCAGCTGTTTTTGGTACTGTCAGTCATTCACAGCGTAATCGATGATAAGCGGCGCATGATCCGAAAATCGCTGTTCCTTAAATATATCTACAGCAGCAATTTTGCCTTTCAACCCCGGTGTCACAATCTGATAATCGATACGCCATCCCACGTTATTGTCCCAGGACCTGCCGCGGTTCGACCACCAGGTGTATTGATCGGGCTCCGCGTTGAGCTCGCGGAATGCATCGACATAACCGGTTTTCCCAAACAGTACGTCCATCCATTCGCGCTCTTCCGGTAGAAAACCTGAGTTCTTCTGGTTTGGCTTCCAGTTTTTCAAATCAATCTGTTTGTGCGCAATGTTCCAGTCGCCACACAGGATGTAATCACGGCGCTTGCGGCGCATCTCCTGCAGACGTGGCATGTACAAATCCATGAACCGGAATTTGGCTTCCTGGCGTAGTTCATTGTGAGAACCGGATGGTAAATACAGCGAAGCAACATTCAGCTTGCCGAACTGCATCTCAACATAGCGGCCCTCCCGGTCGAATTCCTCAAAACCAACTTTTGTAATGACTTTGTCGGGCTTGCAACGCGAGTACATCGCGACGCCGCTGTAACCCTTTTTTTCAGCATCCACGTATTGGCAGTGAAAGCCCTCCGGGTGAAACACTGGATCGGTGAGCTGATGCGCCTGCGCCCTGGTTTCCTGAATACACACGACATCGGGCTTGATGGCGCTCATCCACTCAAAAAACCCTTTGCGGGACGCCGCACGAATTCCGTTCGCGTTGAGACTGACAACCTTCATTATTCCCAAGTTCTCCGTGATTCAAGCATACCGCTGCCTGAAAAAGTGCGTGTATCATACCCAAGCCCGCGAACAAGCGACCTTTATTATCGGCATGCAGACATATCAACGCGAGTTTCTGAATCTGGCACTGGAAGCCGGCGTACTCAGGTTCGGTGAGTTCACCCTCAAATCCGGACGTGTGAGCCCATACTTTTTCAACGCAGGGCTATTCAACACCGGCAGCAGCCTCGCGGCGCTGGGCCGTTGTTACGCGCAGGCCATAGTCGACTCAGGGTTGGCATTCGACATGATTTTCGGACCCGCCTACAAAGGCATCCCGCTGGCGGCACTAACGGCCGCAGCATTGTCGGATCAGCATGGGCGCGACCTGCCCTATGCATTCAACCGCAAGGAAGCCAAGGATCATGGCGAGGGTGGCAATATCGTCGGCGCGTCATTGTCCGGGCGGGTTTTGATACTCGATGACGTCATCACAGCGGGAACCGCGATCCGCGAAGCCCTGTCTGTCATCCGGGCTGAAGGTGCCGAGGCAGCAGGCGTTGTGATCGCGCTCGATCGCCAGGAGAAGGGTCAGGGAGCGCTATCGGCGGTGCAGGAAATCGAGCAATCCGAGGGGCTGGCGGTGATATCGATCGTTACGCTGGCAGATCTGGTGGCGCTGCTGGAAACCGAATCGAGTCTGAGAGACAATCTTGAATCGGTCTCGGAGTACCGCAGCCAGTACGGTATCTGACGCGCAGGATGCGGGGAAATCATCTCAAAGTGACGTATTTCTCATTATCCGTGCCTGATCTGTGTTATTTAAATCATCTATGAAGCGGTTTTTTGCGTTAATTCTGGTTCTTTTCCCGGGTCTGTACCTGGGCTCCTATGGCGCCATCGCCAGCGCCGGCGAGCTTTATCGCTGGGTGGATGACAATGGCGTGGTCCATTATGGCGATTCCATCCCACCGGAATTTTCTTCCAGGGAACGCCAGATAATGAACTCGCAGGGCATTCAGATCGGTACCCTGGAAGCGGAAAAAACACCGGAACAGCGCGCCATGGATGCCCGGCTTCGCGCCGAAGAGGCACAGCGCATGCGCGAAATCCAGATGCGAAAGCAGCGCGATCGTGTGCTGCTGGATACTTATCTTTCGGTTGAGGAAATCGAGATGCTACGCGACCGTCGCCTGGCATTGCTCGTCAGCCAGACTCGCGTGACCGAGCAATATCTGAATACCTTGCGTTCGCGTCTCGGTGGCCTCGAAAATGAAGCGACGCGTTATAACTATCCATACCACAAGGACTCCGAGGCGCCGCCGCTGCCCGACAACCTGGCGCGGGAGATGATGGATACGCTGGAAGCCGTGTCTCAGTACGAAGCAACACTACAGAGCAAGCGCGAAGAGCAATCCACCCTGGTCTCGCAATTCGACCGTGACATCACGCGGTTCGAGGAACTGAAAAACCCCAACTAGTCTTGTATATGAGTGACCGGTGGCCGGGGAGGGTATGCTGGCCGTAGCTAGCTTGTCCCGGTGTGGCCAAAACCACCCGAGCCGCGATCGCTTTGTTCAAAATCCTCTACAACTTCGAACTGTGTCTGAACCACGGGCACGATGACCATTTGCGCAATGCGGTCACCGGGTTGGATATCAAAAGCGGTGTCACCCCGGTTCCACAGCGATACATACACCTGGCCCTGGTAATCAGAATCAATCAAGCCTGTCAGGTTGCCAAGCACCACACCGTGCTTGTGCCCAAGGCCCGAACGGGGAAGCAGAATCGCGGCCAGACCCGGGTCATCGACATGAATGGCAAAGCCTGTCGGTATCAGCTCGGTTTGACCGGGTTGCAGCGCCATCGGCGCGTCTATGCAGGCGCGCACATCGACACCTGCTGAGCCTGGTGTTGCGAGTTCGGGGATTGGAAATTCATTACCGATTCTCGAGTCGAGAATCTTGAGTTTTATTTTTTGCATTCTTCCGTGACTTGCCTGAGTGTTGTTTTTCCGGGTTGTTCGGTCATCCGTTCAATTATCAGCGCGATCAGCTCCTGTGCGATATTGAGCTTATCCGCCGGCGGCAGAAGTCGCCGACCTCCTTTCCAGTATACGGCCAGTGCGTTGGTGTCCTGATCAAACGCGAGACCCTCGCCCACGCGGTTCGCCGCAATCATGTCGAGGTTTTTTTGCTCAAGTTTTGCCAGTGCGTTTGCCTCGAGATTTTCTGTCTCTGCTGCAAACCCCACTGTGAAGGGTCGATGACGCGATACCGCTACAAGGGTCAGGATATCCGGTGCCTTGCGCATTTCCAGGCGCATGTTGTCATCACTCTTTTTGATCTTTTGCTCGGCAACAGTTACCGGCGCGTAATCCGCGACCGCTGCCGCGCCAATGAAAATGTCGCAGTCGGCCAGGTGAAGGTTCACTGCTTCCAGCATATCCGCAGCAGTTTCCACGTCGATACGCTGAATACCCGGTGGGGTATCCAGGCTGACCGGACCGCTGACAAGAATGACGTTGGCACCGGCTGCATTTGCAGCACGCGCAATCGCATAACCCATTTTCCCCGAGCTTCGATTGCTGATATATCGAACCGGGTCTATGGCCTCCCGTGTCGGCCCGGCTGTAATCATTACGGTTTTTCCCCGTAGATTTTTCGTGGCGGATGTATCGCTCATGAACGATCTTGTGATGGCTTTGGCGATGATCTCCGGCTCGATCATGCGGCCCGGCCCGGTTTCGCCGCAGGCCTGATCACCATCCGCGGGTCCAATCCAGTTGATACCGCGCTCGGTCAGCACCCGGACATTTTCCTGGGTCGCGGCATTGGCCCACATCAGCCTGTTCATCGCCGGCGCAATATTCAGCGGAGCATCGCTGGCCAGGCACAGGGTGGTCAGCAGGTCATCTGCCATGCCATGCGCCAGGCGGGCAATGAAATTGGCAGTCGCCGGGGCAACCAGGATCTGATCTGCCCAGCGCGCCAGCTCGATATGACCCATCGCCGCCTCGGCCTCGGCATCCCACAGATCGCTGCGCACAGGGCGGCCGGACAAGGCCTGGAAGGTCAATGGTGTGACGAACTCCCGGGCGGATCTGGTCATCACGACCTGCACATCGGCACCGCGCTCGATGAGACGCCGCACCAGGTCTGCGCTTTTGTACGCCGCGATACCACCGGTGACGCCCAGCAGAATCCGTTGTGATGTATCGTTTGCCATAGGCCGCGCATTATATCGGAATAAAGCGACAGGATTGGCATCTGGAAACCATTACCGCAGTGGCCTGCTACGAACACAAAGAGGCATAAGCAGCGTCTGTGGGTATATTGTTGCAGTGAGCGTCGTCTGTGACGAGCGAAGCAGGATAGCGTAGAGAGGAACCGCCGATGTGAGCGCAGCCAGGGATGGCGCAGCGAACTTAAGCGAACTGCAATAATGTACCCGCAGATGCTGCTTGTTCCCCCAACACGTTCCATATCGGAATAATCCACCCCGATAGACGTCTGGCAACCATAACCACGCCTGTCACACTGGCAGGTGGGTCAGGGACAAGGATGACCGATGCCCTCAAAAAGCACACCATCTTCAGTCACAAAGCCAGGGTCCATAAAGGACTGGCCAGCCGCCGAGCGGCCGCGCGAGAAACTCCTGAGCCGCGGATCGGCTGCATTGTCTGATGCGGAGCTACTGGCACTTTGCCTGCGCAGCGGCTGCGCCGGGCGAACGGCCGTTGATCTGGCCCGTGAACTGCTATCCAGCCTGGGTGGCCTGCGCGCGGTTTTGAACGCGGACCAAAACACACTGTGTGCCTGCCGGGGCATAGGATCGGCAAGCTACGCCGAGCTTCAGGCCGTGCTGGAACTGGCACGGCGATACCTGCAGGAAGCTCTGCCAAGAGGCCCCGGGCTTGCCAGCCCCAAGGCCACCCACTGTTATCTGAAATCCAGGCTCCGGGATCTCGAATATGAACTGTTTTGTTGTCTGTTCCTGGATAACCGGCACCGGGTCATCCGTTTCGAGCCTTTGTTCCGCGGCACCATAGACGGCGCCAGCGTGCACCCGCGGGAGGTAGTCAAAATGGCATTATCACTGAATGCCGCCGCGGTCATATTCGCCCACAACCACCCCAGCGGGGTAGCTGAACCCAGTGACGCCGATGAGCGCATCACCCGCAGGTTGCAATCAGCACTCGATCTGGTGGATATACGGGTTCTGGACCACCTGATCGTGGGGGATACCGAATGCGTATCCTTTGCCGAAAGGGGGCTGCTGTAAGCGGTTTTGGCCATATTCGGCTTGATTCGGCTATTATCTGCTGGTATAAAGCACCGCTCCGCGCGCTACCGGTAAGGGTCTGCGCATCATAGATTTCAGAAGGTTTGCGATTATGTCCAAGGTCTGCCAGGTAACAGGCAAGCGCCCGATGTCGGGAAACAACGTTTCCCACGCCAACAACAGGACGCGACGCCGTTTTTTACCAAATCTGCATTTCCATCGTTTCTGGCTTGAAAGCGAGAAGCGCTACGTCAAATTGCGTGTTTCCACCAAGGGTATGCGCACCATCGACAAGCTGGGTATCGAGAAGGTAGTCGAGGATCTTCGCAGCCGTGGCGAAAAGATCTAAGGGCGAAGGATAAATCATGAGAGAAAAAATTCGTTTGGTATCCAGCGCCGGTACTGGTCACTTTTACACCACGACCAAGAACAAGCGTTTGCACCCGGAAAAAATGGAAGTGCGCAGGTACGATCCCAAGGTACGCAAGCACGTGATGTACAAGGAAGCGAAAATCAAATAGTTCTCGCTTCAATGGAATAAAAAAAGCCCGCTTATTGTCGCAATAAGCGGGCTTTTTTGTTTTCGCGATTCTATAGCTCAGACTGCGCTGGCTTCAACCCGGTAACCGCGCAGCGTCTGAGCAAATTCCTGAAGCGACTTGATGCCCGATGCTTCCGCCTGCGCGCACCACTCCTTGAGCTCCTGGATCAGTTTCTCATTGCTGGCAGTTGTCCCGTTCCACAATTCCTGCAAGCGTTCGCGAAACTCGTGGACCGTGCGTAATGCCTGGTTGTCGGCCAGAACCGCATTCAGTTTTTGCCGCGCATTGTCATCGAGCAATGAGGGTGCGCGTATCAGTGATTTCTTTGCCTTTCGCAATACCTTTGCCAGGCGCCCCTCGGCCGCGGCAACTTCCTTGCGCAAGGTAGGGATGGTCACCGATACGGTGTAATTACGGATGACATGCATGCGATTGACGATCACAGCGCGTACGGTTTCCAGATCCACGTTCAGTACATCGTCCTCGATGACCGGGAACGGCGCGACCTTTTTTACATCGGCAAGACCCAATGAAGACAATACGCGGATATAAAGCCAGCCGATATCGAACTCCCAGCGGCGTACGGAAAACTTCGCGGAGCTTGGAAACGCATGGTGATTGTTATGCAGCTCTTCGCCACCGAGCACGAATGCCCAGGGCACAATATTCGTGGATGCATCATCGCATTCAAAATTGCGATAGCCGTAGTAATGGCCGACGCCATTGATGATGCCCGCCGCAAACAAAGGCATGGACATCATCTGGATGGCGAACATGGTGATGCCAAGCGGCCCAAACAAAACAGTATTTATGACCAGCAGCGCGAAAATGCCGCCAAAGGGAAAAGCCAGGTAGACTTTATTTTCCAGCCAGTCATCGGGACAACCGCGACCGTATTTTTCCAGGGTTTCAGTTTTCACTGATTCGACGCGATACAGTTCTGCGCCCTGGGTCATAACTTTTTTCAGACCCACGATCTGGGGGCTGTGGGGATCATCTTCGGTTTCGCAACATGCGTGGTGCTTGCGATGAATGGCGACCCATTCCCGGGTCATCATGCCCGATGACATCCAGACCCAGAGACGAAAAAAATGTCTCAGCGCAGGGTGCAGATCGAGCGCGCGATGCGCCTGGTCGCGGTGCAGGTACACGGTGACGCCCATGATGGTGACCTGTAGCATGATGATTGTGATAATGACCTTGGCCCAAACGCCGAGGCCGAGAATTCCATCGGAATATTCGAATAGAAAATCAGTCAAAGGAGCCCCCTCCCAATGCGTTGACGCGCACTATAGCGTATCGCCGGAAAGTCGTCCAAAACGCTGGTCGCTTGCCGCAATGCGGAAAACTACCGCATAAACCATAGCATCGCGTTGTCTGATCATATGTGAACCATGGCACAGTAAGCCATTGGTACGCGGCTCGATATTTATCTGAAAACAACCCAAAAAATGCCTGAATTACCCGAAGTTGAAACTACCCGGCGCGGCATAGAGCCCTATTTGACGGGCCATACGGTGCTGCGGGTTGAGGTACGCGAGCGACGCCTGCGCTGGCCCATACCAAAAACTCTGGAGCGCCAACTCAGCGGCAAATCCATAGCAAGCGTGCGGCGCAGGGCCAAGTATCTGTTGCTGGAAACGAATGCGGGTACCGCGATCCTGCACCTGGGTATGTCCGGGAGCCTGCGAATTCTGGACGCCGGCTGCCAGCCGGAAAAACACGATCATTTCGATATTGTCATGGACAACGGTCATATGCTGCGATTCAACGACCCGCGCCGATTCGGCTGCCTGCTCTGGGCAAAAGAAAATGTAAACGAACACCCGCTGCTTGCGGGCCTGGGACCCGAACCGCTGGGTAATGCGTTTAACGGGGAATATCTTTATGAACGCGCGCGTGGCAGAAGAATCGCCATCAAGCCGTTCATCATGGACGGCAAAATAGTCGTGGGTATTGGAAATATTTATGCAAGCGAAGCCTTGTTCCGTGCAGGCATTCATCCATTGAGAGCGGCCGGTCGTGTTTCATTGACGCGCATGATTGCGCTGGTATCCGCAGCGCGGTCGGTGCTCGATGATGCGTTGCGCCAGGGTGGTACAACCTTGCGCGATTTTGTCGGCAGCGATGGTCTGCCCGGCTACTTTGCACAGGATCTGGCGGTATACGATCGCGACGGCGAACCTTGCATGCAATGCGGGACGGCAATCCGGTCAGTCATCACCGGTCAGCGGTCTACTTACTACTGCGTGCGATGCCAAAAATAGACAAGAAATAGACGAGAAATAAAAGGGTTAATAAACCAGCACTTCCTTGTCACCACGCGGGTCTGATGCCGCCTCGACCTTGCCGTTCGCGTAGTTCCAGGTGATGACCTGCATGTTTCCGTACAACCTGCTGCTTTCCCGCAGCGCATGCCCCATTTTTTCCAGGAACAGTTTGTCGGCATCGCTGAACGCACCGGGTTCATAAAAAATATCGTCCGGCAAATACTGGTGATGATAGCGTGGCAGTGAAACCATTTGCTCTGCATTCAGCCCCTCGATCCAGCCCAGGCTCGCGAGCAAACTCATGCTGATAATCCTGCTACCACCCGGTGTGCCAAGAATCGCAACTCCGCGATCCGATTCCAGAAACATCGGGGCCATGCTGGACAAGGGTCGTTTTCCTGGTTCAATCTGGTTGGCATCCGAGTTGATCAAACCGAAACCGTTTGCTCTGTTCGGCATGATGGTGAAATCGTTCATGTGATTATTCAGCAGCACGCCGGTGCCCGGTGGCATAAAACCGGCACCAAACCACCAGTTGAGTGAAACCGTCACCGCGACACGATTGCCATCCGCATCCATCACCGAGAAGTGTGTGGTCTCATCCCCCTCGCGCAACGCGGTTTGCGCTCCAGCCTCATTGGGTCCCAGACCAAGGCTGGGCGTTGCCGTGTTCAGGCGTATCGATCTAGCTTTTTGCGCCGCGTAGTCCGGGCTGATCAGCATTGCCGGTATGTCGGTAAAATCAGGATCGCCCATATACAGCGACCGGTCGCGAAAAACCCGCCGCAAAAGCTCCACGTTCAAATGAATTCTTTGCTGCCGGCTGGGCGCCGCTTTTCTGGAGGAGGTCGCCGGGGGTAAATCCAGAGCCTTGAGCATATTCAGCGCACCCACCAGGGCAATGCCACCCGCCGATGGCGGTGATGCGGCGATCAGTTTCAGATTCAGATAGCTCCCGCCAAATGTCGCAATCAATGGCTCGCGTTCGATAACCGTGTAGGCAGCCAGATCGCGCGTCGTCCAGATACCGCCGGCATCGCGTACACCCTGTACCAGTTTTTTTGCAAACCGGCCTTTGTAAAATCCCTTGTGGCCACGCTTTGCCAGCAACTCCAGGGTCTTGGCAAGCTCGGGCTGGCGCACGATAGCCCCGATCTCCGGAGCCGTGCCATCCACCAGGAAAACCTCCGCCGCTGCAGGAGAGTTCGCAATCATCAGCTGCGCTTTTGGCTTCAGGCCCAGGTAGTAGTGCGTGTATACAGGGAAACCTTCATTCGCGAGACGGATTGCCGGTGCAAAAAGCGTTTTTATTGGCAGCGATCCGTATTTCTCTGCAACGTGGACCAGTGCGGCAGGTTGACCTGGAATCGCCGCAGACAAAACACCACCCCTGGAACCGCCGGTGGGTTTTCCATCGGCACCGATAAACATGTCGCTTGTTGCTGCAGCGGGCGCGGTCTCCCGCGCATCGACCAAGATTTTTTTTACGTTATCGGCTGTATGCAACAACCAGAAACCACCGCCGCCAAGACCGTTGCGGTGCGGCTCAACCACCGCAAGCGCCGCCGCGATTGCGACCGCTGCGTCAAACGCATTCCCGCCTTGCGAAAGAATCTCGTACCCGATCCCGGTAATCAGCGGCTGCGTGGTCGCGATGGCTGATTTACCCGGGCGTCTTGTTTCGCTTTTGGTGTCACTGGCAAAAGTTGGCCCAGCGTTTACCAACGCAACTGCGCAGAAAACGATACATATTTTTTGTATGAGATAATCCATATTCAGGAGGGATCCTTTTCTCCATTAGCCTGAGCCGTCAACCGGCGGTATTTATCCATCAATTGCTCCGGTGTCTCCTGGAAATCGGCATCCAGAGGTATACAGTCCACCGGGCATACCTGCACACACTGCGGCTCGTCAAAATGACCTACGCACTCCGTGCACAGTTTCGGATCGATGTGGTAGATCTCCGGCCCCATGTAGATCGCCTCATTGGGGCATTCCGGTTCGCACACATCGCAATTGATGCACTCGTCTGTGATCTTCAGTGCCATGGATCAGATTGTCAGCTGCATTTTGCGGCCAGCGCGTCACCTACGGCAGGGTGTACAAATTTCCTGACGTCACCGCCCAGCGTCGCAATTTCGCGTACCAGGCTCGATGATATGAAGGTAAACTTTTCGGTGGGTGTCAGGAAAACTGTTTCAATATTTGCAACCAGGTGCCTGTTCATGGTCGCAAGCTGAAACTCGAACTCAAAATCCGATACGGCTCGCAGGCCGCGGATGACGACACCGAGATTTTGATCGCGGGCCAGATCGACAGTCAAACCTTCATAGCTCATCACTTCTACATTTTCGATATCAGACAGCACCACCCTGGCAAGATCTACCCGTTC
>CBDUSC010000012.1:0-14956 GCA_965369735.1 uncultured bacterium | reverse complement strand
ACCAGCACTTCAATCACCGCTGCCTGGAAGGAGGCGGCTATGTCTGCCACTTCCGTCGGTGCGGTTGTTGTTTTGCACGACGTGACCGAAATGCGCGGCCTGACACGACAGATGTCATACCAGGCCAGTCACGATGCGTTGACAGGTTTGATAAACCGGCGCGAGTTTGAGCGTCGCCTGGAAGAAGCCTTACAGGGTGCGCGGGCAGGTGAGGTCACGCATGCGCTTTGCTATCTTGATCTGGATGGATTCAAAACGGTCAACGACACCTGTGGCCATATGGCTGGCGATAACATGCTGCGCGAGGTTGCGGGGCTGATCAAGGATCAGGTGCGTGACTCGGATACGGTGGCGCGGCTTGGTGGAGACGAGTTTGGCATGCTGTTGATTGGCTGCCCGCTGGACAAGGGTCGCCAGATTGCGGACGACGTGTGTCATGCCGTCAAGGATTATCGCTTTGTCTGGCGCGACAAGATTTTCGACATCGGTGTCAGTATTGGTCTGGTCGAAGTCGGGCATGAATGCGGTGAGGTGGAAGACGCGCTGAGCGCGGCAGATTCCGCCTGCTATGTTGCGAAAAAAAGCGGTAAGGGGCAGGTGCATGTCTATTCCGCTCACGATGAGGCTGTTGCGCGTCATCGCGGGGAAATTCAGTGGCTGCAACGGTTGCAGAGCGCTCTGAAGGAAAACCGGTTTGAGCTATATACCCAGCCGATCGTGTCGTTGTCTGGAAAAGTCGAATCGGGTCCTGCGCTTGAAGTGCTCTTGAGGATGCATGATGAGAACGGTCGCGAAATTTCGCCGCAGGAATTCATGCGCGCGGCCGAGCGCTATGCATTGATGCCGCATGTGGATCGTTGGGTCGTGCAAACAACATTCGCGGCGATTGGCCAGGAAGCATTGCGCTTGCCAAAGGGACGCAACTGCGCCATCAATCTTTCCGGCCAGACTCTGGCGGATGAAGGCTTTCTCGAATTTGTTGTCGAATGCCTGGACAGCTGCGGTGTCGATCCCGGGAGTATTTGTTTTGAAGTCAACGAGACATCCGTTATTGCGAATGTCGCTCACGCAAGCCGGTTTATCGACGTGTTACACGGTATGGGCTGTCAGTTTGCGCTGGATGATTTTGGCAGCGGCATGGGTTCATTTGCCAACCTCAAACATCTGAATATGGACTATCTCAAGATCGATGGTTCTTACATTCGTAACCTGGATACTGACAGCGTGAGCCAGGCCATGGTCAGTGCAATGATAAAGCTGGCGCGCACACTGAATTTCCGCGTTGTTGCCGAACACGTCGAGAATCAAGCCTCATTCGAGGCCGCCAGGCGTATGGGGGTCGATTTTGCCCAGGGCTTTGCGATCGGCAGACCCCAACCCATGCATGCCAGCCGATAGATTCCATATGCTCGTAAGGATCGGATCTATCACGCCACGAACTGGCGGCCATATTTACTATTCAGTCGCTGTACACTGCTTCGCCTGCGGCGAATTTCGCGGCGCACAATTGCTCTTGAATAGTAAATATGGCCGCCAGTTCGTGGCTTGTAGTACTGGTCAGACGATCAGCGGAATAATCAGCAATGCAACGATGTTGATGATCTTGATCAACGGGTTGATGGCTGGACCTGCAGTGTCCTTGTAGGGATCACCAACGGTGTCACCGGTTACGGCAGCTTTGTGGGCATCCGAGCCCTTACCTCCAAAGTGGCCGTCTTCGATGTACTTTTTGGCGTTGTCCCAGGCACCACCGCCTACGGTCATCGATATGGCGACAAACAGACCGGTGATGATCGTTCCGAGCAGCATACCGCCCAGGGCAACCGGGCCCAGCAACAGACCTACAATAATGGGCAAACCCACCGGTAATAGCGACGGAAGCACCATTTCGCGGATTGCAGACCGCGTCAACAGGTCAACTGCGCGCGTGTAATCCGGTCGACCGGTGCCATCCATAATGCCATCGATCTCGCGAAACTGGCGTCGCACTTCAATGACCACGGAACCTGCAGCACGACCCACGGCTTCCATCGCCATGGCGCCAAACAGGAACGGAACCATGCCGCCGATAAACAGACCGATAATGACCATGTGATCGTTCAGGTCGAATACAAACGACTTGCCTGTCGCTGCCTCAAGCCCATGGGTGTAATCGGCAAATAGCACCAGCGCCGCAAGCGCCGCCGAACCTATAGCATAACCCTTGGTTACGGCCTTGGTCGTGTTGCCCACTGCGTCCAGTGGATCCGTGATATCGCGGATCTCGGACGGCAGATTGGCCATCTCTGCAATGCCACCGGCGTTGTCGGTAATCGGGCCAAACGCATCCAGCGCAACGATCATTCCGGTCATGGATAACATGCTGGTTGCGGCGATGGCAATGCCATACAAGCCAGCCAGCTCGAACGAACCCCAGATGCTGATACACACCGCAATCACGGGCATGGCAGTGGATTTCATCGACACGCCGAGACCGGCAATGATGTTGGTTGCATCACCCGTAGTTGATGCTTCCGCAATTTTTTGCACCGGTTTGAATTCGGTACCGGTGTAGTACTCGGTGATCACCATCAGGGCAGCCGTCAATGCCAGACCGATGAGCGCTGACGAGAACACGCCATTGAACTGATCCATCGGCATCATGTGATCGGTGATGAAATAAAACATGATCGCCGCAATAATCCCGGAAACGATGACACCTTTGTAGAGCGCCGTCATGATTTTCCCGCCGGGGCTGGCCTTGACGAAAAACGTACCAATGATCGAAGCGATGATCGAAGCGCCACCCAGCGCCAGTGGGTATATGATCGCAGCCTCGCCAAATGTCTCGATCATCAAGCCACCGAGGATCATGGTTGCGATGATGGTAACCGCATACGTTTCAAACAGATCGGCCGCCATACCGGCGCAGTCGCCGACGTTGTCACCAACATTGTCGGCAATTACAGCCGGGTTACGTGGATCATCCTCAGGAATACCTGCCTCGACTTTGCCAACAAGGTCAGCACCGACATCGGCGCCTTTTGTGAAAATGCCGCCACCGAGCCGCGCAAATATTGAAATCAGGGAGCCGCCAAATGCCAGGCCAACCAGGGCATGCAATGCATCGACATCAGGAGCCAGCGTTGTCAGCAAGACGTAGTATCCTGCGACGCCCAGTAAACCCAGGCCAACAACGAGCATGCCGGTGATTGCACCACCGCGGAATGCTACCGCCAGCGCAGCGTTGATACCGCTGCTGGCAGCTTCGGCCGTTCGAACATTGGCGCGTACCGACACAAACATGCCGGCATAGCCGGCCAGCGCCGACAAAAGTGCACCGATTGCAAAACCGATCGCCGTAGCCCAGTCGAGAAATACTCCCAGAACAACAAACAGCACGGCGCCTACGACGCCAATTGTAAAATACTGCCGGTTCATATATGCCCTGGCACCTTCCTGAATCGCGGCCGCGATTTCACGCATGCGATCATTACCGGCCGGTTTGGCAAGAACCCAGCTCGCCGATACTGCGCCATAGGCCAGTGCCAGCAGCGATGAACCCAGCGCAAACCAAAGCGCGTATTGCGTCGACATCGATTAGCTCTCCCTTGATTGTCTTTTTGGGGTATTTCCCAGTCTTTATAGGGCTATTTTTTGCCCTGGTGCCCGACAAAGCGCCGCATCATAGCACAAATTTTGTGCCTGACTTTTTGCGTACCGGTACGTTTTTGAGTTCTACATATCGCGGCAGACCGTTGCGGTATGGGGGGTAGTCCTCGCCGCGGATCAGCGGGGCGAGATACTCGCGGCAGCGTGGGGTGATACCAAATCCATCCCGGGTGATAAAACCGCGCGGCATCATTTTTTCCTTGTTGGCCACTTTTGCCAGCGGGGCTACGCCGATTTTCCAGCGATACGGCTTGTTGGAGGTCCGCTCGATGATCGGCATGACGGCATTTTTGCCCGATATCGCCAGTTTTACTGCGGCCTTGCCAACGGCGTAGGCCTGTTCGACATCGACCCTGGCAGCAATATGCCGGGCCGATCGCTGCAAATAATCGGCCACCGCCCAGTGATATTTGTAGCCGTGGTGTTCCTTGACCATGTTGGCGACGACGGGGCCGACACCACCGAGCTGGGCATGTCCAAAGGCATCCCGGGTACCGGCTTCGGCGAGAAACCGGCCGTCCGGCCAGTGAGCGCCTTCCGATACCACAATGACGCAATACTCGTAGCGGTCAACACATTGCTTTACCCGCTTTAGAAACGCTTTTTGCTCAAACGGTATTTCCGGGAAAAGAATGATGTGTGGTGCATCGCCTTTTTTTCGCGCAGCCAGGCCGCCTGCGGCCGCAATCCAGCCTGCATGCCGGCCCATGACCTCCAGGACAAATACCTTGGTGGATGTTTTTGCCATAGACGCCACATCCAGAGCAGCCTCCATGGTCGAAACAGCAACATATTTGGCTACCGACCCAAAACCCGGGCAGTTGTCGGTAATGGGCAAATCGTTATCAACCGTCTTCGGTATGCCGACGCAGATCATCGGGTAGCCGAGGCGATTACCGATCTGAGACACCTTGTGAGCGGTATCCATGGAATCGCCACCGCCATTGTAGAAAAAGTAGCCGATGTCATGTGCCTTGAATACTTCGATCAGACGTTCGTATTCAGCACGGTTCGCGTCCAGGCCTTTGAGCTTGTAACGCGCGGATCCAAATGCGCCGCCCGGTGTATGCCTCAGCGCGGCGATGCTTGCAGGGTGTTCCTTGCTGGTGTCGATCATGTCTTCGATCAGGGCGCCGATGATCCCGTTGCGACCGGCGTAGACCTTGCCGATGACATCGCGGTGTTGGCGGGCCGTTTCGATCACACCGCAAGCGGTTGCATTGATAACAGCGGTGACCCCGCCAGACTGTGCATAAAATGCGTTCTTTTTGCTCATCTGTGTTTCTCAGCCCGAAAACCGATGAAGCATAGCTGAATCAGGCAACGGGATCATGTCGATTGACCTTGAGCGGGGCAGGCGTTAGCGTATGCGCGGCTTCTGAAAAACATGTCTGGGTACCAGGAATGAGAATCGTACTATTGGGCGCGCCGGGATCCGGTAAGGGAACGCAGTCGGCATTTTTGATCCAGAAGTTTGCCATACCCCAGATATCCACCGGTGATTTACTGCGTGCTGCGGTGGCATCGGGCAGCGAACCTGGCAAAAAAGCCAAACAGGCGATGGATGCCGGGGAGCTTGTGTCTGATGACCTGGTTCTCGATATTCTGCGAGAGCGGCTGACGCATGACGACACCAATGAGGGTTTTATCCTGGATGGCTACCCGCGCAACGCCGCCCAGGCAGAAGCCCTGGACCACCTCCTGGAGGAAATGAACAAACCGCTGGATGCGGTTGTTTTGCTCGATGTCGCTCAGGATGTGTTGATGAAACGCCTGACCGGCAGGCGCAGCTGCTCGGTCACCGGCAAGCTACTGAATATTCACTTTTCTCCGCAAAGCGAGATCGATGCTTGCCTGGACGCTGGCGGGGAACTGATCCAGCGCGATGATGACAATGAAGAAACCATTGCGAATCGGCTGGATATTTTCAGATCGCAGACCGAACCCCTGGTCGATTTTTATGAACATCGCGGCATGTTGTGCCGCGTGGGCGGTGACGGTTCACCGCAGGATATATTTTCCAGCATCCAAACCGCATTGACCTGACGCGGAGTATTTTTAGTCGCGAGTCTGCATCGCGGCCAGCAACTTGTTGCCAATCACATCGCTGCGCCAGCCCGCCAGCAGTCTGTCGCATTTGCCCGAGCGGACCAGTTGCTCCAGATCACGCCGTGTCGCCAGGATTTCCCTGCTGACCCGCAAGTCTTCGGCGCACTGGTCAACTACCAATGCAAGTTTCTTGACTATTTGGCGTTGACCAGCATCCAGACCACCCTTGTCCTGCGGTTCCTCCACCCGTGAATCAACTGTGGTTTGCCGGATCGCTGCGATCAGCTGCGCGCCACGCCGTTCGATTTGCCTGGGTTCCATGCCGGGTATGTGGCGCAGGGCGTCCAGGGTATCGGGCCGGTCCTTTGCCAGTGAAATCAAGGTCTTGTCGCTCATGATCCAGCGTCTTGGGCGGTCCGCACGCATGGCATATTCCTCACGCCATGCGGCCAGTGACCTGGCGGTGGCAAGGGTCTTGCCATACAATTTTCCCGCACCTTTGATCTTGCGCCAGGCATGCACCGGGTGCACCCGGTACAGGGACTCATCCAACAGAGTTGCCGACTCCTGCTGTACCCAGTCAAGGCGGCGTTGGGCGGCCAGTTGCGCGTATTGCTTGTGATACAGGGGAACAAGATAGCGAACGTCATCGGCGGCATATTCAAGCTGCTCGCCGCTCAGTGGTCTGCGCGACCAGTCGGTTCTTGTATGCGCCTTGTCAAGACGGACATCAAGTTCTTCCTCGACCAGGCCGCCGTACGATATTTGCAATCCGTGGCCGTTGATCGCAGCGGCTATTTGCGTATCAAATAGCGGTCCCGGCAATTGATTGTGTTCATGGAGTATCAGTTCCAGGTCTTGTCGGGCGGAATGCACAATCTTGATTCGTTGCGGATCCATGAGCAGATCCCAGATGGCATCAATGTTGCCGCACTTCAAAACATCGATACATGCGGTATGGGATTCATTTGCCAGTTGCAAAAGACACATCCACGGGTAATAGGTTTTTTCCCGAATAAATTCGGTGTCGAATGCCAGGACTTCTCCATCAGACAGCGCAGAGACTGTTGACTGAAGCTGATCCTGTGTTTCGACCGTGACAAACTTCCGGTTTTGAGGGCTCTGGTTCATTGTCATTGTTTTACCTGCCAGCCTGTATCATGCAGACTGAGGATGTCAGGAACAAGCAGGACCGGTGAATGCAGAAACTTTTGGAGGTTTTCATTGGTATTTGTTTTCGGAGAAACGGGCCGGAAGATTTACCGGATTCAAGATTTCTGCTGCAAGCATGCATAGTCTTGTATGCAATCTCATCGATCGTGTTTTCATCCATAGGGTCCGGTGATCAAGCGGCGAGTCAGCCCGGGTTTCCAATCGTTTTTGTAAAGGGTCTGTTTGATACCGCGTATGCTGTCTTGTGGTTCGTGATGTTGCTGACGGTGTTTAACCGGCTGCAAAGAGCCAATCAGACCTTGACGGCGATTCTGGGTATCGGTGTGATTTTGACGGTCATAGCGGGACCGCTGGCTGTTGGCTATTTTTCCATGCCAGCGGAGTCGCCAGCGGTCGCTTATTTCACCCTTGGACTGCTGTTGTTGACTGGCTGGCAAGTCACCGTAATAGGTCATATTGTTCATCGTGCGCTGGAATTTCCGCTGTTTGGCGGTTTGGCGTTTGCAATATTGTACGCGGTTACCTACTTTGCGCTGGTCTGGTATCTGTTTCCGAATCTGGGTTGATGTCGCGGGCTGATATGCATATTCATATACTTGGAATCTGTGGCACGTTCATGGGTGGCGTCGCTGCATTGGCGCGGGCCGCTGGCCATACCGTTACCGGCTCGGATCGTAACGTGTACCCACCGATGAGCACCCAGCTCGAGCAGTTGGGCGTCACCGTTCTGGATGAAGACAATTCCCGGCAGTTTGAACCACGGCCAGACTGCGTCATCGTCGGTAATGTGATGAGCCGTGGCCGGCCGGTGGTAGAACTGTTGCTCGAATCGGATATCCCGTATTTTTCCGGGCCCGAGTGGCTTAGCCGGCATGTATTGGCGAATCGCTGGGTACTGGCCGTATCTGGCACTCACGGGAAAACAACAACCTCCAGCATGCTGGCATGGATTCTGGATTTTGCAGGTTTGAATCCCGGTTTTTTGATCGGTGGTATTCCATCGAATTTTTCTGTTTCGGCGCAATTGGGTAGCACACCGTTTTTTGTTGTCGAAGCAGACGAATACGACACCGCGTTTTTTGACAAACGGGCCAAGTTTGTTCATTACCGGCCGCGCACCCTGATCATCAACAATCTCGAATACGATCACGCCGACATATACCCGGATCTGGCTGCCATTCAGTGGCAGTTTCATCAGATGTTGCGCTGTGTGCCGGGGAACGGTCTGGTTATCAGTAATGCAGGCTCTCCGGCGATTGCCGAGACACTTGATATGGGTTGCTGGACACCGGTTGAATCATTTGCATCGCAGGTTGATGCCGACTGGCAGGTGAAACTCGACGAATCAGACCAGAAACTGAGCATTTTGCATGACGGAGAAGTGCAGGGTAGCGGTGATTGGGGTCTGATCGGCAGGCATAACGCCGAGAACGCGATGGCAGCATTGGTGGCAGCTCGTCATGCCGGCGTACCCCTGGAGCAGGGGCTCGCCGCGCTGGCAAATTTCAAGGGCGTCAAGCGCAGAATGGAAATTCTCGGTACGCGGTCTGGCGTAACCATCTACGATGATTTTGCGCACCATCCAACCGCGATCAGGGAATCGATCAGTGGTCTGAGATCCCGGGTAGGAGATGAACGCATCGTCGCCATACTGGAACCCCGATCGAATACCATGAAACTGGGCGTGCACCGCGATCAGCTGGCCGATTCGCTGTCTGGCGCAGACAGCGTATGGCTGTTTCAGCCGGCCGATCTTGGCTGGGATATCTCGTCGGTAGCAAATGAGCTCGGTGCCAACACGGATATCTGCACCAGTGTCGAAACTCTGGTCGAAAAACTTTCCGGCGACAGCAAGCCGGGCGATCACTTGTTGATTATGAGCAACGGCGATTTTGGCGGCATACACCAGCGTGTCCTTGATGCGTTGACAAAAAAAGGATAGGAAAAGTCACCGCAACAAGAACAATTGCTTTGGCGATGACGGGCGCATCGGGCGCCCAATATGGGTTGCGTCTTCTTGAGAGCTTGCTCGCCAACGATGTGCGCGTGTATTTCATGATTTCAAAGACCGGGTTGTTGGTTGTCAACTCGGAGACGGATTTTTCTTTGCCATCCAGAGCCGGCGATATGCGTCGTTATCTGGGTGAAAAATTCTCTGCAGGGGATGGCCAGCTGCAGGTTTTTGGCAAAGAGGAATGGAGCGCGCCGGTGGCGAGTGGTTCATCTGCGCCCGATGCAATGGTTGTCTGTCCCTGTAGTATGGCCACCCTGTCTGCGTTGGCCTGCGGCGCCAGCCGCTCATTGATAGAGCGAGCCGCCGACGTGATGCTAAAAGAACGGCGACCGCTGGTCGTGGTGCCCAGGGAAACGCCGGTTTCAACAATACATCTGGACAACATGTTGCGTCTCAGCCGCGCCGGAGCGGTGCTGTTGCCCGCCAACCCTGGTTTTTATCATCGACCGCAAAGTATTGATGAACTTGTGGATTTTGTCGTTGCACGGGTGATGGATCAGCTGGGTCTGGATACGGATATTTCGCCGCGCTGGGGCAAATAACACGAGTTTCCACCGCGAGCGTTCAGGGCGTCTATATTTAATAGTAGACCGCGAGAAGCCATGCCCGGATGAACGCTACACTGATACCCGATGTGCCATTGTTTCCATTACGCGCCGTCCTGTTTCCAGGCGGCCCACTGCCGCTGCGCGTCTTTGAGCCACGGTATCTCAATATGGTTTCTCGCTGTCTGCGAGAAGATCGACACTTCGGTGTGTTGCTGATTCGCCAGGGCAGGGAAACCGGCCCGGCGGAAATGTACAACCATGGCACGCTTGCGCGAATTGTGGACTGGTACCAGGGCAGCGACAGCATCCTCGGTATCACTGTTTTGGGCGAGGACCGGTTTTGCGCAATGGAAACCCGGGTTCAGGACGATGGCTTATGTGTTGGCACCATTCAAAAATTGCCCATGAGCCGGGATGTCGAACTGCCCAGTGAATACCAGTCGCTGGCTGACATGCTTGCATCGGTGCTACAAAGTGTCAGCAGTCAATATGAGGCTCTGGATACTCATTTTGACGACGCGGGCTGGGTCGGAACACGGCTGGCAGAACTATTACCAATTGCGCTGGAGCACAAGCAGGAATGTCTTGAGATAGCTGACCCGATTGAACGGCTTGGCTTGATAAAGCCGTTGCTAAAAGAATTACGGGGTGAAGCCGCTCTGTGAGTCAACCTGGTTAAAGAGTCAGGAAAACTCGCCGGGCGCGCTCAATGGTTTCATCGATAATGTTCGGGTCGTGTGCCGCAGAGACGAAACCAGCCTCGTATGCCGATGGCGCAAGATAGACGCCGGCATCAAGCATGCCGTGGAAAAACTTTTTGAAGTTATCGATATTGCAGGCGGATACCTGTTCGAAATAGCGGATTTCTGATTCATTGCTGAAAAAGAAACCAAACATCGCACCGACCTGGTTGGTTGAAAAGGCGACACCGGTATCCGCGGCAGCTCGTTCGAGACCGGTGCACAATCGGGCGGTAGCGGCATCGAGCTTTGTATGAAATCCGTCTTGTGCAATCAGCTCCAGTGTCTTGAGCCCGGCATGCATTGCAACCGGGTTGCCGGACAAGGTTCCTGCCTGGTATACGGGTCCATCCGGCGCCATGTGATTCATGATATCGGAGGGTCCGCCAAATGCACCGACCGGCATTCCGCCGCCGATGATTTTTCCAAGCGTGGTGAGATGTGGCTCAACGCCGTACCGGGCCTGCGCACCACCCAGGGCGACGCGAAAACCGGTCATGACTTCATCAAAAATCAAAAGACTGCCATGCTCGTCGCATAGTCTGCGCAGGCCTTCCAGGAACCCGTCGACTGGCGGGATGCAGTTCATGTTGCCGGCAACCGGTTCAACGATGACGCAGGCAATTTCATTTGAAAATTTTTCAAATGCCTGTTCCACGGTTTCAAGATCATTGAATTTCAGGCTGAGTGTGTGTTCGGCCAGCGATGCGGGGACACCCGGCGATGTGGGTGTGCCAAGCGACAATGCAGCGGACCCGGCTTTTATCAACAAGGAATCCGAGTGACCGTGGTAGCAGCCTTCAAACTTGATCAGCTTGTCACGACCGGTGTAGCCGCGCGCGAGGCGAATGGCGCTCATCGTAGCTTCTGTGCCGGAATTGACCATTCGAATTTTTTCTATGCCCGGCATCAGTGAGCAAACGCGTTCGGCCAGCTCTGTTTCCACACGGGTGGGCGCGCCAAAGCTCAAGCCACGAGTCGAGGCAGCCTGCACAGTGGCAATGACATCGGGGTGAGCATGGCCGAGTATCATCGGACCCCAGGATCCCACGTAGTCGATGTATTCGCGGCCATTGACATCTTTCAGAATCGCACCCGCTGCGCTGTCGATAAATACGGGGTCGCCGCCAACTGATGCAAATGCCCGTACCGGGGAATTCACGCCACCCGGTATGACAAGCTTTGCTTTTTCAAAATCATTCATTCGGTATCCGGTCTCTTGTGATTAATCTGCTGAATTCTGCCGCGGCTTTTGCGGGGTCATTGGTTGCCCACAAGCCGCTGATGACCGCCAAAAGGCCGGCGCCCGTATCGACAACCTGCTGTGCGTTTGTGGTCGTGATGCCGCCGATTGCGGCCACCTGGCAGGACACAGCTTTGCACGCATCTGCAATGATTGACAAGGGCACCTTTGGTGCGTCGGGTTTTGTCGGTGAATCAAACACGCTGCCAAACGCAACATAGTCAGCACCGGCAGTGCACAACCGGCAGGCGAGATCGAGATCCGCATAGCATGACGACCCGATGATTGCATCGCTGCCGAGTATGTTCCTGGCTTCAGATATCGTCATGTCGTCACGACCCAGGTGAACACCGCCGGCATCAATTTTTTTTGCCAGCGCTACATCATCATTGATGATCAACGCGGTGTCATAACGTGCGCACATCACAGACAGGTTTTTGAGTAATTGCGGCCGGCTGCGATTGCTTTTGTTGCGCCACTGGAGCATCACTACACCTGCATCGAGTACAGCTTCCATGACTTCCAGACAGTTGTCCGCCGCCAAAACAGCATCATCAGTGATCGCATATAGACCACGACGCATTTCGAGCCTGGTCGTCAACGCCAGTGACGTAGTGGGATGTATTGACCACCACCCGGTTTGAAAGCGCGAGACAATGCCGTATTGGTGTATTCCTGTGCCTGTGAATCGGCATCGACCATATCAATACCCTGTGCCAACAACGCGGCAAGCGCTGAAGCCAGCGTGCAACCGGATCCGTGGTAGCTGTGCGGCAATCTTGCCCAGGTGTTCACGTGAACCGACCCGTCTTTTTTGTAAAGCCTGTTTGTAACCCTGTCCACCGGTTTTTGTCCGGGCTCATGATCTGGTTCGTCGGCACCCTTTACAAGTACATACTCACAGCCATATTCGAATAGTTTTTGCGCGCGTTTTTGGTGCTGATCACCATCTTCATCAACCGGCCCGGCCAATTCGCGTATTTCGCTGGCGTTTGGAGTAATCACCGTGGCCAGTGGGCACAAATTTTCGATTATTGCTTGCTTGAGATCGAGGGCAGCCAGCCGGGCGCCACCCGATGCGACCAGAACGGGATCCAGTACGACCGGCACAGATTTGGCCGTCTTCAATAACCTGGCAACAATGTTGGCTATTTCCGCGTTACCAAGCAACCCGATCTTTATCGCAGAGACCGGCAGATCTTCAAGGATCCGGCTTGCCTGGCGATACACGAAATCGGAATCACAACATTCGACCTCGTAAGCATTGCAAGTGTCCTGAACCGTCAAACTGGTGACGACCGGGGCAGGGTGTGCCCCAAGTGCCGATATCGCCTGGATATCGGCTGCAATGCCGGCACCACCGCTGGGGTCGTTGCCGGCAATCACAAGTACCACCGGTCGATCGCTGTTTTTACCCATAACCGGATTTTAACCAAGGTTGTTCATTTATTTGACTGTATTGGGAAGCATGGGACAATGCGCGCTCATTCTGAAAGGACTTGAGGAAACAAGCCAGAGATGAAAGTCTATATGTGCCTGATCTGCGGCTACCTGTACCAGGAAGAGCTGGGAGATCCCGAGTCCGGGATAGAGCCGCGCACGCGCTGGGATGACATTCCGCTGTCATGGCGTTGTCCGGATTGTGGTGCGGGCAAGGAAGATTTCGAAATGGTGGAGATCTGACAAAGTACTGGTGGAGCACCAGTGAGTCAGTGCTGTTCCACGCGGTAGCCGCGTGATCGCAGCAGCTCTACCACACCATCGCGACCGACCAGGTGCGCGGCCCCTACGATTACCAGGATGTCATCTTTCCCGGCGAGCATTTTTTCAATGTCCTACACCCAGTTGCGATTTCGATCTGTCACTATGCGTTTGTATAACGCGGGCTGGTCCTGAAAGCCAGCCAGCATTTCTTGCTCCAGCGCTTTGCTGTCCCCGTTTTTCCATGCAACGATCAGCTTGTTGATTTGCTGATCCAGTTCAGACATGTCCTGGAGCGACTTTATCAGGAACAAACTCTGCTCCGATTCCGATAATCCGTTGAATACATCGAGTTGCTGGGTGAGGGTTTCCAGACCGGTTATAGGTTTACCGTCCTGCCCGGCCTTTCCCATAAAATAAAATTCGACCCCGTGGCTGGGTTCGAACCCCGATTGCATCAGTTGCAGCTGCACCAGGGTCATCGCTACAAACCATGGTTTTGCGCCGGCAAAAAGACCGAGGTCATAACCCAGTTTGTTCGCGGCTTTGTTCGCTTGCTCATAACGGCGCGACCCCATGTATTCGCGCAGGCTGCGGCCATCGCTGATCAGACCGATACTGCTCATTTGCCCGGCCATCAACATGGGGTCGAGGTTATCCATGTCGATTTCCATCACCAGGGCTTCTGCTTCGTCATAGGCGTCGATCATCGCCTGGGGTAAGGGATAGTCCGATGCACGCAGCAAATGCACGGAACCGAGTAAAAACACCGTGTTGTGTTTGCCGGTTACCTGCCAGACTGCTTCGCTGGAGCTGCGCGCATCCAGATGCGATGGCAGCGCGGTAACCAGTAGCCAGCCAATCATCAATAACCGGTTGCGCATCATGATCTTCCCGACAAGGTGTTCAGATTGTGACCCATACTACACCGGTTGAGAACGTGCCATCCGGTCTGAGATCCAGCCAGCGATAACCCGGTGATTTTTTGTCCAGGGCGAACGTTTCTTCGTCTGGCAGGAATTGTGCGCAGGTAGAGGGTGTGCTGAGAAAGCGAATGTTTTTTTGAGTGCGATCGGACGCCTGGTGCACATGGCCCCACACTACACCGCGCACCGTCGGGTGCCGTTCAAGCATATCCGTCAGTTGTCTGTGGTTGGCAAGACCAACGCTGTCAAGCCAGCGGCTACCCATCTCCAGCGCCTGGTGATGCAGGGCGACCAGGCAATGAAGATGCGTGTTCTGCCGCAGATTGAGGTCCAGCTGATCAAGATTCGTTTGCGATATGTGCCCGCTGGCCTTGCCGTCGACGCGGCTGTCAACCGGGCATATGCACCAGTCACCAATCGCAAGGTTTTTCAGTACGCCCCATGGTGGTGTGTCCAGTATTGCGTGCATCAGATCCGGATTATCATGATTGCCCGGAAGGCACAGAACGGGCGTATCGATGTTGAGTAATGCCTGTCGAAAATTCTGATAAGCCTGCTCGGTTTCGTCCTGCGCAATATCACCGGTTACCAGCCAGGCATCAGCGTTGTGGTTTGCCGCTGCATGATCAACTACGAGTTGCAACGATTGAAATGTATTGATACCGCGCATGCTGTCTTCAGTGTCGGCGAACAAATGCGGGTCCGTGATGTGAATAATACGTACAGTGCCATGATCAGAAGAATCACGGTGCGTATTTGCTGATCGGGCTCTGCTATGCTTTTCAGCTGACATTGCGCACGCTCATTTTGCTGCGGCCCATCATAACACCGGCCCAACCAGGTAAAGACATGTCAAACAAAACGCTGAGTATTACGGATACGCTATACGACTACATCCTCGACGTATCGGT
>CBDUSC010000011.1:0-15354 GCA_965369735.1 uncultured bacterium | reverse complement strand
AATGTAATCCATGCGCCATTGCATTTCCGATTCGATTGCCGCGTCGCGTTCGTAGTCGTCTGCGTTCGGCAAAGGTTGCACCATGATGCTGTCGCCTTCTTTATTCGCAAGAGGCGCAACACGCTGCCAGATTTCTTCCGTGATGAACGGAATCAGCGGGTGCAACATCCTTAACAGCGCTTCAAGCACCGTGACCAGGGTATTGCGCGTCCCCCGAACCTGCGCAGCGGTACTTTTGTCGTTTTGCAAAACCGGTTTCGATAACTCAAGGTACCAGTCGCAAAAATCCTGCCAGGTGAACTCGTACAAAGCTTTGGCCGCAAGATCGAGCCTGTAGTTGTCCATGGCCCGGTTTACATCGGATATGGTTTGGGAAAATCGCGATCGGATCCAGCGATCCGCGAGGCTCAGCTCGCAATCCTTGTCGCTGCAATCCTGGTCTTCCGTGTTCATCAACACATATCGCGCTGCATTCCATATTTTGTTGCAGAAATTGCGATAACCCTCGATGCGACCCAGATCAAAACGAATATCGCGGCCGGTGGTGGCCAGGGCGGCAAATGTAAAGCGCAAGGCATCGGTACCAAACGATGGTATGCCATCCGGAAATTCCCTGCGTGTCGCCTTTTCGATCTTTGGCGCCATCTGAGGCTGCATCAGACCCGTGCTGCGTTTTTTGATCAGCGTGTCCAGATCCACACCGTCGATGAAATCCAGCGGGTCGAGGACGTTGCCCTTCGACTTGGACATCTTCTGGCCATCGTGATCGCGGATCAGACCATGAATATAGACATCCGTGAACGGCACGTCACCAGCGAACTTGAGACCCATCATGATCATCCGCGCGACCCAGAAGAAAATGATGTCAAAACTGGTGACCAGCACGTTGGTTGGGTAGAAGGTCCTCAACTCATCGGTTTCATCGGGCCAGCCGAGGGTGGAGAAGGGCCATAGCGCCGCGGAAAACCAGGTATCCAGCACGTCCTCGTCCTGGCGCAGTGTGATGCTCTTGTCGAGATCGTATTTTTCCCTGGCTTCGGTTTCATTGCGCGCAACATATATGTTGCCATCATCGTCATACCACGCGGGTATCCGGTGACCCCACCAAAGCTGGCGGCTGATACACCAGTCCTGGATGTTGTGCATCCATTCGAAATAGGTTTTGCTCCAGTTCTCCGGGACGAAACGAATACGGCCGTCTTTGACGGCTTGTATCGCGGGTTTTGCCAGGGGTTCGATTTTCACATACCACTGATCGGTCAGGTATGGCTCCAAAACGGCGCCGCTGCGATCACCGCGCGGCACCACCATTTTGTGCTCATCGATTTGTGCGATCAGATCCAGCGCCTGCAAATCCGCTACGACTTTTTTGCGCGCATCGAGTCGATCCAGGCCGCGATAGGCTTGCGGCGCGTTGTCGTTGATCGCGGCGTTCGTATCGAGAATATTGATCATTTTCAGATCATGCCGCTTGCCGATTTCGTAATCGTTGAAATCGTGGGCCGGCGTGATCTTGACACAACCGGTGCCAAACTCGGGGTCCACGTACTCGTCTGCGATGACCGGGATACGCCTGTCGCAAAGCGGAAGGATCAGATCCTTGCCGATCAGCTGTGCATAACGATCATCATCCGGGTGGACCGCAACCGCCGTGTCGCCCAGCATGGTTTCGGGCCGTGTTGTTGCGACGACGACGTGATCATTGCCGTCACTGTCCGCTATGGGATAGCGGATATGCCATAGATGACCCGATTCTTCCTCCGATAAAACTTCAAGATCGGACAGCGCGGTGTGCAGCACCGGGTCCCAGTTGACCAGCCGTTTGCCGCGGTAGATCAGGTCCTCGTCATACAGACGCACGAACACTTCGAGTACCGCGGCCGACAGGCCTTCATCCATGGTGAATCGATCGCGCGACCAGTCCACCGAGGCACCCAGGCGCCTGAGTTGCTGCGATATTTTGCCGCCGGATTCCTCTTTCCATTTCCAGACACGATCGACGAATGCTTCGCGACCCAACTCATGACGGGTCACGCCCTCGGCGTTGAGCTGGCGTTCCACAACCATCTGGGTCGCGATCCCGGCGTGGTCGGTGCCCGGTTGCCACAAGGTGTTGTTTCCCGCCATGCGATGAAAGCGGGTAAGCGCATCCATGATCGTGTCCTGGAACGCATGACCCATATGCAAGGTGCCCGTCACATTGGGCGGCGGAATCATGATGCAGTACGATGCCCCGTTTCCACTGGGTGCAAAGTACCGATTTTGCTCCCAGAGCTGGTAGCAGCGCTGTTCTATATCGCCGGGCGAGTAGGTTTTATCCATCTGCTTCGGGGGTTCAGTCGGGATCGACTTCGAAATGATCGCGCAGAATCCGGTCAATCAGTTCCGGCAGTTCCTTGCGCAGCCTGTTGGATACCTGCTCGAAAAGTGCAGCTTCCATTTCCTGGAAGGCCGCGTGCAGCAGCTGATCGGTCAGATCGAAGCTTCGCGATGCCAGTTCAGTCTGCAGCTCGGTCATCTGGCTCTCGCCAATCGTTGATATCGGTTCCTGCAACACTTCTTCGCTACCGGTATCGGACGCATCGATCATGTCCGTCAGTACGGGTATGTCGTGTTTTTCTGCCATGTGTTTCTACAGTTTGTGGGTTTCCAGAGTGTATCCCTGATCGCGGTAGTAACGGAATCGTTTGCGGCCTGAGTTTCGCGATGCCGGGTCTGCATTCACGACTTCGGCGATGCGTTCAAATCGGTCAACCGACTCGGGCACGTTGTCGCCGAGGTTGATGAGTAAATCGGTGTGCTGTGTTGAACCGCTGCCTTGCCCGATGACGACCGGGGATTGCCCGTTACCCGATCCGTCCAGTTCATGCGGGACGAAGCTGCCATCGCGCCAGGTCCACAACAGGTCATCGAGCTGCTGTGCCTGGGCCTCGGAGGCGGTGTGAATATGCACCCGGTTATCCAGCAGATAGGCCTTTTCGGCCAGCCGGCAGGCAACGCTCAGCGCGGACTGCGTCCCGCCATCAGGCAAAACGTAAAAATCGACCCGTATCATGTCCGCGGATCAGCCGTTTTGGCTCTCCCGAATCAGGTAGTCCACCAGCATGGGTACCGGCCGGCCGGTTGCATGGGGTCTGCCACCGGATTTCCAGGCAGTACCCGCAATATCCAGATGCGCCCAGCGTACACCTTTTGTAAAGCGTCCGAGGAAACAGCCCGCGATCTCGGCCCCACCTTCACGGGATGCGACGTTTTTGAAATCCGCGAAACTGGTATTCAATGGTTCATCGTAGTCTTCTGTCAGTGGCAATCGCCATGCCTGGTCATCAGAATCGACACCGGCCTGTAACAACGAGTCGGCGAGTTTGTCGTCGTGCGTCATCAAACCGGTCATATGCGCGCCAAGCGCCACTACGCAAGAACCAGTCAGGGTCGCAATATCCAGCAACACTGCGGGCTTGAATTTTTGTGCAAATGTCAGCGCATCACAGAGGATAAGCCGGCCTTCAGCGTCCGTGTTGATGATTTCGATCGTCTGCCCCGACATGGATTTGACGATATCGCCGGGGCGTGTTGCGGCACTGCCTGGCATGTTTTCACACGCCGGTACCACACCGATCAGGTTGATCGGCAGCTGTAGCTGAGCGACCGAGCGCATCACACCCATGACAGTCGCTGCGCCGCACATGTCGAATTTCATCTCTTCCATACCGGGCGGCGGTTTGAGGCACACGCCACCGGTATCAAAGGTCACGCCCTTGCCCACCAGTACATAGGGCTTTTTGGACGCTGGCGCACCACGATACCGTACGATAATCAGTTTGGCGGGCTCCATGGCACCGGCGGTGACCGAGAGCAGGGCGTTCATGCCCATGCGCTTCATCTGGGCTTCTGTATAAACCGTGGTTTCGACCTTTTTGTATTTTTTTGCCAGATCGCGGCCCGTTTTCGCCAGGTGGGATGGCGTACACACATTGGATGGCAGATTGCCAAGATCGCGCGTGAGGCTGGCACCGACCGATATTGCAGATCCATCCCGGATGGCGCGATCGGCCGCGTTTTTTTCCGAGCGGCCGGGCATCGCCAGCCCGAATTTTTTGAGCTTTGGCATTTTGCCTTTTTTGCTTTTCATCTGCTCAAAGCGGTAGCTGCCTGTAGCGACAGTTTCCACTGTGTAACGCGCAATGTAGTAGGCATCCGTCGCTACAACCAACTCGTCACCCAGGTGACTAATGGCGTCAACGCAACCCGTGGTGAGCAGGTTCCCAACCGCAGTGGTCAGTGATTTGCGAAAAGCGCGGCGGTTGTATTTGCGTGGTTTTCCGCAACCGACGAGCAATACCCGTTGGCACGATACGCCACGAACCCCGTCTATCATCAGGGTGCGGCCGGCGGTGCCATCCATATCACCCCGCTTGATGACACGCGAAATAAAGCCTTTGCCGGTTTTGTCGATTTGCGCCGCTGCAGACGACATCTTGCCGGTTTCAAAAATGGCAACCACCGCGCATGCCGTTTTTTGTTTTGCCGGGTGGCCGCTGCGCGAAAAAAATTCCATTTGGTACTCCCTCTCTACTCATCGCATTTGTTGGTCTTTTTACTGCGCCAGGTATGGTTTAATCATGGGCATGTCGCTGACCACCAAATACTGGCTACCTTGGCGCTGGCCGCGTAGTGTACTTGATTCGGGACGTTCAGGCGAAACGGAAAAGAGCAGTGTTCAGGCTGATTGACCGATACATATTTCGCGAAGTAACCCAGGTTTTCATTGTGGTGGCCGGCGTGCTGCTGGTAATGCTGCTCAGCAACCAGATCGCAAGGGTGCTGGGTATGGCAGCAGATGGAAATCTGCCCCGCGATGCCGTATTACCGCTGCTGGGCTACACGTCCATCCAGTATCTGACTGTATTGATACCGGTAGCGTTGTTTTTGGCGATAATGCTGGCTTTGGCACGCCTGTACCGGGACAGTGAAATGGTGGCCATGTATGCCTGTGGTCGCGGGCAGGCACCCATTTATCGATCCCTGATGTTTCTTGCGATTCCGATGGCTTTGTTGCTGGCCTGGTTTTCGCTCGAAGTGACTCCATGGAGCATGCGTCAGATCGAAATCCTCAAGTCCACAGCGCGCCGCGATGTTGCATTTGGTGAGCTCGAACCCGGCCGATTCAAAACCGTGGGTTCAGGCGATACCGTTTTTTATTCGGAAAGCCTTGGAGAGGACAGGGAGCTGAAAAATATTTTTATGCGGCGCCGCGATGGTGAGTTGATCCAGATTGTCGTTGCAGAGTCCGCACGCCAGGTGGACGACCCGGATAGCGGTGACACCAGCCTGGTATTTTTCAATGGTAGTCGCTTCGAAGGTGAACCGGGGAGCGTGGAATTCAGGATCACCGAGTTTTCCGAGCATGGTGTGCCAATACATTTGCCCGATCCGAAAATCGATGAGGAAAAGACCTCTGCTATTCGAACCGGTGATCTGAATGTTGCAACCGATCTGGCACACCGCGCGGAACTGGAGTGGCGTCTGTCGATACCATTGATGACAGTGTTTCTGACATTGCTTGCGGTACCGCTGAGCAAAACAAATCCTCGCGAGGGTCGATACAACCGTCTGGCCATTGCAATCATTTTTTATCTGGTCTATTCAAACCTGCTTAGCGCGGGCCGAATCTGGGTGGAGCAAGGTGTGTTGCCGCCCTGGCTGGGAGTGAATTGGGTGCATGGTATGTTTTTTCTGTGTGCCATGGCCTTGCTGATGAAGCAAAACAGTACTTTTGCGCGTGTGTTCGGAAACCGGCGCAATGGGGCGCGCACCCATGCTTGAGAGATACCTGATTCGCAACGAAATTGGTGGCACCGTCCTGGTGCTGCTGATGCTGACGGTGATATCCGGGTTTGTGACCATAATCACCCAGGTTGATGATGTGGGCACGGGCACTTACGGGATCCGTGAATCCCTGGTATTTGCAGCATTGAAGTTGCCGAACCAGGTATATGAAATGCTGCCGTTCTCAATGCTTCTGGGTACCTTGCTGGGGCTGGGTGGTCTCGCGGTGCACAGCGAGCTGGATGTCATGCGTGCTTCCGGGTTTTCAGTTTTGCGAATCGCATCATCGGCGGCGATGGCAGGTGTGTTGTTTGCAATCGTTTCGATTCTGCTTGGAGAGTTTGTCGGACCCAATGCCGACCGCATTGCCGGGCAATTTCGCGCGTTGAAAAAACTGGAGCAAATCAGTTTCGCAGGCGGTGACAGCAGCGCGTGGATCAAGCAGGGAAATATGATTGTCAATGTCGAGCAAATGCTCGATACGGACCGGCTTGGTGGCGTGTACCTTTATCGATTCGATGAAAATCGAAAGTTGGTCAGTGTGGGTCATGCCGATTCGGCGGGCATCCAGGATGATGGCGGCTGGTTTTTGCGTAACATGCGGGAAACACAATTTGAAGCTGACAGGGTATCGGCAAGGCAAGTTGGCCGTGCACGCCTGGAGGGCAGTATCGATGCGGCGGTGCTTGGGTTTTCAATGGTCGATGCTGACAACCTTTCTCTACGGGGTTTGCACAGCTATGCCCGACATCTCAAGGACAATGATCTGGATGCCCGGTTCTATGAAGCATCCCTGTGGTCGCGGGTTGCCGGCAATATGCTGATCGTGGTGATGACGCTGTTGGCGGTTCCGTTTGTGCTTGGCCCATTGCGCAGCAGCGGCACCGGGTCGCGGATGCTGGTGGGTATTCTGATCGGTGTCGCATATGTATTGCTCAACAAGACGTTGATAAACAGCAGCTCGGTGTTCGAGCTCAACCCGATCATCATCGGCTGGGCGCCGACGGTGGCGCTGGCGCTGTTCAGTGCGATTGGCATCGCCAGGATTCGATAGTCACCTTTATTTTTTGCGTGGAGTTACCACGACGCGGCTGTCGCTTAGACGATCTTGCCATGTACGCCGCTGCGAATCCGCATACATCCACAGGTAACCCAGACCCGCGCAGGACAGTGATAGTGTCGCGCCAATGAGCCTTATTGCCGCATGCTTCCATGACAGGCGTGATCCGTCGTTGCGTTCCACCCTGAGGCGCCAGGCAAGCATGCCAAGGGTGCGACCTTTTGTTATCCAGAAACCGATGAAAAATAAAACGCTGATGATCAGCAGCAAGGCCTGGTAATAACGGTTGCCACTGGAAATGCCATCGCCATCGGTGAATATCAACAGCGTGGCTGTGACAAACATGAACAATGCAACCAGGATCAGGCCGTCATACAACATGGCAGCGAGTCTTCTTGCCAGGCCGGCAACCTGTGGCTCCTCGTGAGTGTTGGAGATCATCGCAGATCAGACTGACATGGGTTGTTGTTTGCGTGGCCGCCTGCGCACCTGGCAAAAAACAAGCAGGCACATCGCGGGCCAGCCCAGTGAGCCGCCACCGCCGCTGCTGCTGGTTGGGGTTGGTGGCGGGGCCGGGGCCGGCGGTTGATTCTGAGCGGCGATACACAAACCGCTGGCGCCCGGGTCGCTGCCACCGGCGGCCGGCCCGACGAACGGGCGCAGATTACAGTCCACGCCACCGCTGTCACCGGCAACACTGAACTCGTCTTCGTACCGCCGCCAGTGACCATTGCCCCAGTCCACCGCGGTGGATGGGTCTGCATCGAGCACGCCCTGGGCATAATCGCGGTTCGCAATCGAAAGCACCGCGGTCGTATCTTCGCTGACACTGAGCGATGCAGGCAGCGTAAATGTGGTTGCCAGCGCATCATCGGCATAACGCAAATAGCCTGACGGGGCGCCACCTGGTTGCCTCAGCCAGACTGCCGGGTCGCCGGTATCGATATCCAGATCCTGGCCACTGAGTGTCGGAAACTCGAGGCGCACCGTGCCGGTTGCCGCATCCACGGATTGTCCCTGGTGACGGGTAATCTGGCCGGCAGCGTTTCTCCAGCGCATGGGCTTGTTGAACGCAAGCCACAGGCGGTACCCGGTGCCGGGCACCATTGCCTGGTTTGTGGATACGACCAACCGCCGCGTGGTAGCCGTGTCCTGCACCCATTCGGCCTCGTATACGATGGTACCCGTCTGGGTTTCGGTGATTTGTGCTGCTTGCACCCGGGGTGGATCGGTCTGGCGGTAAAAACCGAGCAAATACATTTGTGTCAGCTCATTGCGCATGCGCTCGACCTGGTTGTCGGGCAGCACAAAGCCGCTGTGGCTGATACCGGTGCCTCCATAATCCTGACCGCCGTTCAATGGCTCGGTTTCAAGTGTCCAGGAGGGTATCTGGTAGGTATAGGCGAAGTAATCTGCCGTGGTGCCGATGCCCATGTTGCCTGTGTTCTGGGCGGAATCCTTGCCATCCCGGTAGCCGCGCGGTGATGACAATCGAACCCGGTTCATCAGTTCAATAGTGATGTTGTCGCGGCGCGTATTACCGGTCAGCGGCGTAAACAGAATCTGAGTAAAGGAATGGGTATCGCTGTACAGGCGCAAGCGTGATGCCGGTGCCAGGTTTTCGGCAGCGAACTGCAGCGCCTGGATTTCGGGTTCGGTTGAGGGTGAGCCACCCCGGTATATCAAACTGGTTTCGCGACCCGGGCCCCATGAGCCGCCATTCAGGCCAAAACCGATATTGCTGTTGCGGTTCAGATCGACACCCCAGAAGTTGTCGTTGATGCTGCTGATGTCTGCATCAATCGCAGCCTGGGTGACCGGGTTGCGCAGATTCTTGCGGCGCATGCGACCTTCGCGTGGCTGGCCGGGATCCGCGGTTACCATTGTCGGGTAACTCTGGGTTGTGGTGAATCCGTCAACATTGAGTACCGGGATCAGTACGACATTCAGATTCTCGGCGAGGTATTGGCCGATACCGGTATCGTTTTTTCCCTCGACCAGCGTTTCCAGCAGTTCAGTGACGGCTTCCGGGGTTTGCCACTCGCGGGCATGCGTGCCACCGGTGACTTGTACAGCCGCTTCTGAAAGTCCGTCCCAGCTCAGGCTGTCAACGGTGTCACCAATGCTATACGCCCAGATATCGCGGCCACCAACGGTTTGACCAACAATCGTTCCAGTCACCTGGTCCGCGTGATCCATCATCAGGAGCTGGTGCTGGGCGTGCAGCGAGGCATATTCGCGAAAACCTGCCACGGCTGTCAGCGATGCAACCGGTATCGGCGGCGGATAACCCAGGGCCAGGCTGCTGGCGTTGTTCACCGAGTTTGTATAGGTCCACATCTTGCCGCCGCAACTGGCGTCAAAGGGATTGGTAATCTCGAAAAACTGGTCGAACTGGCACGCCGCCTGCACCGGATCCGGTAGCAGCCACGCAGCCAGGCATATCGGCAACAGGCAGGCAGCTTTTATTGTTGCCATGTCGCGGCCTTGATCCTGAGATTTTCATGCGCACCCGGCCGGGCCATGAATTTTTCAATTTCGCGTTTCGCAGCATCGGATTCATCAAGGCGCAGTGCCAGCAGGGCACGCCGGGCAGTACGCTCGGGCGCCGGGGCATTCAGAATCCGGCCCAGCTTTAGCGCTATCCCGGGGTCATTCAAGCTCGCCAGTGCCGCGGCAGCCGAGCCGCCCGATAGCGGGTCATCGAGGCGATCTATCAGCCAGGCCTGCGCATCGGACCGCGTTTTTGCCAGGCGACCCATCTGCAGGATCGCCGCCGATGCGAGATCCTGGCGATGCGATGCTCGCTGCAACAATGGCAGCAGCCTGCCTGGATCTGTTTTGCCCGGTAAACCGGTCAGCACGGCCAGTGCAGTCTGATGATCAGCATGATCGAGCACGGCGGCGTACAGCGCATCATCATCCAGCCGATCGGCAATGACAGCGGCGAACATCCCGCTGCGGGGATGCTGCAACAATGCACCCATGGCTGCATCGCGATGCAAAAATATGGATTCTTGGCTCGCCGCAAGCAGGGCGTCGCGGATACCGTCGCGTTGGGTACGCTGATCATGGATGGATTCCGCCGATCCCGGCCCATCTTGCCCATCGGGCGCTTGCCAGCGGGAGAAATCCAGGATCTCGCCGCGCGCCAGGCTTGCCAGTGCCTGGTCGCGAGTATCACTGCGCAACCATTGTCTTTGCGCGAATCGCGCTGCCGCTCCGACGTCATAAATCGGCACTTTGCTGCGGTGATAACCTTCCAGCAGCCACACATGATGACGGGGTTGCTCGGTGACAAGATCGGCCACCAGCGACCGGGTCTGCGCATTGACTCGCAGCGGTGCCAGGGAAAGCAGCAAATCGACCGTAAGCCTGTCCCGGGCCAGCTCATCCAGCCCCGAATCCGCGCGCAAACTGGCGAGCGCATCACCCAGGGCCACGGCATCGGTCCGGGTTTGGGGCGGGGTTTCGGCCCGTATCATCAGCGATGCCAACAGCAGCGCTATGGATATCCACCAACGCTTCATGTCACTAGCTCCCTGTGAACCATTGTTCCCTGCTACGGAATAGTTCGTATATTCCCGACTTTAAACCATGTTGCCATGATTTTGCAGATCCGGATCTGGTTGCAGCATATCGATTTTCCGTACGTGGGTCCGGGGCTTTATTTACGTTTTCCATAATTCGCGCTATATTTATGTCCTACCGCATTGAATCCTATTCGGTTTCAGCATCCGGGCAGGCGCGGAACAGCTGGGCAGGGATTGCCCGATTAATAATTAGAACAGGTCACGCCAAAAAAATAACAGGAGACCTGATGACCCAGACATGGGAAAAGTTGCATATGGCAACCTTGACGCTGGTTGGCTCTGGACCAATCAAGCAGCGTCTGGCGGGGGCGTATCTCAGGAATCTGGCGGATCTGGAAACCGAAGATCTGCCAAAATCTGTACAACAAGAGTTTACTCGTCTCAATGAGGCAATGACTCGCGTACAAGCAATCAATGGTGAAGGCCGGGTGCAGGCGACGGTGAGAAAACTGTCAAAAGCCCAGGCTGATAAATATGCCGAACAGATTGTTTTGTTATACGACGCAGTGTCACGAGACGAACGCACCGGGAAACGTTGATTGACTGACGGGTGCTTCCGCCCGGTTGTTGATAAACAGATCTGAACCGTCAGTTTTTGTGTAGCCAGAACTGGTACATGCCGATAAATGTTTCGGGATGTGTTTGTTCGTATTCGTTCCAGTTGTCGAGGCTGATCATGTCAGGGTCGCCCGGATAAATTTCCAGGTATTGTTGCCTGGCGCTCGCGAAGCCTTGTTCGAAACCCAGAAACTCAAAATCGAGATCGGCCAGAATGGTTTTGATTTGTGGCAGCGTGAAGCGATGCTCCTGAACATGAAACAGCAGATCACGGCACAGTGAAAGGCTGAAAAAATCCCGGCTTTTTGCCACTGCCCGTACAGGGTTATTGACAGCCAGTGATAATATTTCCTGCCGGCAGCGTCGTATTCCATCGGCGGTGGCTGGAAATTTCTGTTCCTTTATTAACGCGCGCGCCGCTACAACCGACTGCCTGGCCAGATCGCTATAAAGACCGACGCGCATCAGACCGCCCGGTTTTAGCAACCCGCTGAGTACCGCCCAACCCTTCGCCGGTTTTGCCATATGGTGCAATACGCCGCTGCAATCGATAATGTCGTAGCGATCATCCAGCGCAGTCAGCCCAAGTATGTCCGCCTGGGCAAACTCAATGTCGACGATGCCAAGCTCATCCGCTTTGCGGCGGGCATGCGCAAGGCTGGCAATGCTGAGATCTATGGCCAGGGTTTTTGAGCCGGCAAATCTGGCAGCGGTTTCAAATGCATTGCGACCGGTGCCGCAGCCTGCAACCAGAATCATGGGCCCTTGCTGGCCGGTTGAATCAGGTGATCCTGTCGAAGATTCAAACTGTGAAGATATCCGGTTTGGAAATATCTCATGCATCACCTCAGCGACGCTTTTCGCCCCGGCCGCAGTGAAAACCGACCAGCGCGGGTACGGATTTTCTTCATACTGGTTTTGCACAGCGATTGAGATGTCATCGCTGACATCGCCAATACAAGGTGTATCCTGCGCCAGCTCGGCTTCTGTTTTCGGTTCGGTGATCTGGACCCGTATCAGGCGTTCCAAAGCGGGGTTTGTGGATCGGCGTGCAAGATCCTCCAATTTCTGCGCGTCGAACCAATGATCCAGCGGCGCGTAGCAGGCAAGGAGAAATACACCGGCCGGGACCGTATCCGATTGAGTCATTGATGATTTCAATTCGGTTGCCAGCAACTGCGTCTTTTGTTGCTCCCGATCGGTGACATGCCAGACAAATTCGTTCAACCAGCATTGTGTCGCCAGCGTTTCGCAAAGAGGGTCGGAATTTGAAGGCATGTCAGGCTGATCTGAAATTTTGTCCAGCAATGCGCGTCTGTATCCGGTCAGCAAATACTCCAGCTTTTCATTTGCAACAATGCAGTGCTCAAGCAACGCCTTGAGCAGCGGGTCCGCAAGTCTCTGTATCAAATCATCCAGTACGATCGCGGCATCATCCTTGTCTGGCCAGTCAGCAGACAAGGTGAATGCCCCACCAACACCGGGGTCGTTTTTGACAATGCTGAATGCCGGTGTCGCCAGATACTGGTAATCGACCCCGTCTTTTGCAAAGCAGTCGATCAGCAGTGATTTCAGCCCGGCATCAAAACCGGAGAACTCCGTGAACCGGATTGCGCGGGCCAAACCTGTCCAGAATCGGAGGTTGCCTGGATCCATCCTGATCGCCGTCCGATATTCGAGGATGGCCTGGTCATGGTGGCCGGCTTCGTTCAGGGCATTGGCGAGGTGATGATGCGCGTCTGCATAATCGGGTTTGATTCGAATGGCGGCCTGGAAATCCACGATTGCCGCATCCAGTTTCTGTTGATCGTGCAGCACGATTGCCTTGTTGTGTAATGCTTCGGCATCACCCGGGTTGATGGACAGCGCACGGTCGTAGGCTTCGATGGCCTGTTCCGGTTTCCCCAGCGATCGGCAGACGTTTCCCAGGTTGTACCAGGAATTTTGGTGCTGAGAATCGAGATCAACCGCCTTGTGATATTCCTGTAACGCTTGTTCGTGACTTCCGGTATCGCGATACGCGTTGCCCAGGTTGGAATGCATTGCTGCCACTCCAGGCTGAATGGCGATTGCTTTTTTAAAATACGATATTGCGCTATGGGCGTCGCCTTGCTGGCGCAGTGCAAGCCCGAGCAGATGCAGGGCATCGGGGTTCCCGGGCTGGGTGGAAAGGACCTGCTGATAAACAGATATGGCATCGCGTACTCGCCCGCCCTGATGCAACGCAATAGCTTGCTGCATTGCCCGGGCAATCTGGTCATCCTGTCCTGTCATTGATCTGCGCGTATCCGCTGCTCGCACGAGCCGGTGGCGCGACTATATAACAGCCGCGTACGCCGCGACAGGCAGGGCGTACGCGATATACCTCATCAGCCGTTCAGCTGTTCCTGCTTTTCATCCAGTCGCGTAACTGATTGCCAATCGGCAATTCGCGCAAACGGAGACCCGTGGCGTCAAAAATCGCATTGCACAGCGCAGGCGCCAGCGGCGGTACCGGTGGTTCCCCGACGCCGGATGGCGGGAAACCGTTTTCCACGAAATGTGTTTCTACAATCGGTGGTGCTTCATCGATTTTCATCAATCGGTAGCGATCGAAGTTTGTCTCGACAACCGATCCTTTGTTGACCGTGATGCGTTCGTGCAACGCGGTGCTCAGGGCATCACAAACACCACCTTCCATCTGTGCTGCGACACCCAGTGGATTGACCACAAGCCCACAATCGATTGCGCCCGTGACTTTGCGCACCTTTAGCTTACCCGTTGTATCGACAGACACATCAACGACGTATGCGACATAGCTGCCAAAGGTAAAGTGAACGGCAATCCCGCGTCCATGGTCTTTTGCTACTGGTTTGCCCCAGCCGGATTTTTTTGCCGCCAGTTTGAGTGTTTCTGCAAGCCGGCCGGTATACAAAACAGGGCCGCCATGACCACCGTAATCGACCTCCCGAGCATCGCCGATCAAGCGTAGTTGAAATTCAACGGGGTCTTCATCCAGTTCATGAGCCATCTCATCGATAAAGCTCTGGATCGAAAAAGCGTTTGCGGTATGCGCTGGAGCGCGCCATGAGCCGCGCCAGGCCCCGGAGTCCATGGGAAAATATTCAAGGCGAACGTTCTCCACCTGGTGGGTGGGAAAGTCATCGGGATAAATCTCCGACTCCCACATGTCTTCGAGTTTCCTTTCGGGCCGCCGGTAAATCTTGGATGGGCTTGCCAGGCGCTGGGTCCAGGCGATGATTTTGCCATCCTTGTCCAGCCCGGCGCGCATATGATGATGGCCACCCGGTCGATAAAAATCATGTGTCAGGTCGTCTTCCCGCGTCCACTGAACTTTCACGGGTCCTTTTATTGCCTGCGACACGAGTATCGCCTCTGCCACGTAATCCACTGTCAGCCTGCGGCCAAAGCCGCCGCCAAGGTGTGTCACCTCAACGTTGATATCGAGTCGATCAAGACCGGTCAGGCGTGCGGCCATGCGCGATGCACCGGATGGTGACTGCGTGGGCCCGATGACGTCGCAACTGTCAGCTTTAACGTTGGCAATAAAGTTTTGTGGTTCCAGCGTCGCATGCGATACGTAGGGAATGGTGTAATGAGCCTCGAACACCCGGTCCGCATTCGCCATGCCAGCGTCGAAATCACCCGATTCGTACACGTACTGGCCAGTACCCTTCAAAGCTTCGCGGCTGGCCCGTTCCAGGCTTTCGGTACTCTCGTGCAAAAAAGGACCTTCATTCCAGCGCACATCCAGTGCGCGCCGACCGCGTATCGCGGCCCAGGTGGAGTTGGCTACAACGGCAACACCGCAGGCCATGGTGGTGTAGTACTCGTCCGGTTTTGGACCTTTTATTTCAACAATATCGACAACGCCCGGAATCTTGCGTGCCTCGTCTGCGTTGTAGGTTGCAATACTGCCGTCGAAAAACGGACAGCGCTCAATCACGGCATACTTCATGCCGGGAAATCGGGCGTCGATGCCATATACCGTGGTACCGGTCACGATTTCTTCGATATCCACGGTTTTTGTGGGTTTACCGATAATGCGGTACTCGGAGCGATCCTTCAGCGCCGGGGATTCCGGTATGGACATGGTTGAGGCCAGATCCGCCAAATCGCCGTACGCAATTTTCCGGCCGCTTGCAGCGTGAACCACGAAACCGGGTTTTGTACTGCAGCTTGCGGGATCCACGCTCCAGGTTTTGGCTGCGGCGTTGATCAACATTTGTCTTGCAGTGGCACCGACGGTGCGCAGGTTTTCCCAGTGTGCCACCACGTTGGTACTGCCGCCGGCACCTTGTGGCCCGTATTTCC
>CBDUSC010000010.1:0-15923 GCA_965369735.1 uncultured bacterium | reverse complement strand
CATTGGTGCAAACGACGTGGTCAACCCGGTTGCGCGAAGCCAGCCCGACAGCCCTATCTACGGCATGCCAATTCTGGATGTCGACAAGGCGAAAAATGCGGTGGTGATCAAACGTGGCCAGGGCGCAGGTTTCTCGGGTATCGAGAACGTCCTGTTTTACCTCGACAATACGCGCATGCTTTATGGTGACGGGCAGGCCATGGCAGCTGAACTTATCCAGGCGGTCAAGAGTCTTTGAAACACCAACCCTGGCCGCCCGAGTGCCGGGGTTCAGCCACGACCACCACCACTATCGCCCGCGCGATCTCGCTGCGGGCGGCGCCGTTGCTGGTGCTGGTCCTGCCGCATGCGATCACGGGCACGCTGGCGTTCTTCCGGTGTCATCTGCTGCCAGCGACGCCGCAATTCCTGTCTGCGTTCCGGTGTAGCATCGCGGTAGCGGCGCAGGTTTTTACGGATTCGCTCCTGTTCTTCCGGCGGTAATTGACGGAATTCGTTATAACGCTTGCGGATACGATGTTTTCTCTCCGGGGTTATCTGGGTCCAGCTACCGAATCTGCGTTTCGCGCGCTGGCGCTGTTTGGTATCCATGCTGGTCCAGCGGTTCGCACCACGCGCCATGTTTGCGCGCCTTTCTGCCGGCAGTTGTTCCCAGCGATCAGCAAACTGTCGCAACATGAGTTGCTGGTTCGAATTGAGCTCATCCCACTCAGGCGCCGCATCATCTGCGAATGTCTGCACTGTTGAACACAGCAACAAGACCGCCAGGCCAGAACACATTGCTCGCAGTTTAGTCTTCATCTTTCCGTGCCTCCGATATATCACCGGCATCCGTATCCGATTCCTCATTGACTCTCATCTCGGCCAGATCGATCAGATCCAGCCACTCATCGTCCTCGCCATCCCAGCTACCAAGAAATTCGAGGAATTCCTCATCGTACAAAACCTCGTCTGCTGCAATCGCGATCAGCGGCAAACCCAGCAGATAACAAGTCGCCAGCAATACAACGGCCCTTGCACGAAGTTTCATCATCAACCCTCGCCCTGCTCTTCATCGAGCGTGTCCAGCTCGCCACCCAGCCAGCTGAAAAACTCGAGTTCGTCATACAACTCGAAATCCTCGTCCGATAGCAGAATGTCCAGGTCCTCGAATTGCTCCGCTACCTGGTTTGTATCGGTCGTGCCAGGCTCGCGACCCAGCCACAATACCGTCGCAACCAGAATGGACGCCGCCACCGCACCCACAGGCAACCAGCGGCTGCCACTGACGGTGTGTGGTGACTCCAGCCCGGTCAGCGCCGTTTGTCTCGCCTGGTTGAGCCGCGACAGAGTCGCAGCATCCAGATCATCATTCGCTTGCTTCAAAGCCTTTCCGGCCTCGTCGGCAAACTTCTGATCATCTTTTTTCAAATCCGTTTTTTTCGTCACTGGTTTTCTCCCCCAGTCAAAATCACCAATAGCCATCCAGTTGCGCGCGCAATGCATGCACGGCGCGCGAGTAATGGGTTTTCACACTGCCAGACGAGCAGCCCATTGCATCTGCCGTCTGCTTTACGTCCATGCCATCCATCGCGCGGAGCAAAAAGGCCTGTTGCTGCCGCCCCGGGAGCGCGCCCACCGCGCTCTCAAGTTTGTCCATGGCCTGGGCTACCTGAACCTTCTCGTCGGTAGCCAGACCGGGATCGCTTGCCAGATCCACCGGGTCATATTCCTCCGGGTTGGCGCGACCAAAAAAAGCCATCACCCGGTACCTGACCGCGCGGCGCCTTTGGCAGTCGCGAATCTGGTTTTGTAATATTCGATAAAACAGGGGCTTGAGTTCCGCCGACGGACGATCGGCATATTTTTGAACCAGTCGGATCATCGCTTCCTGCACCATATCGAGCGCTTCATCATCATCCCGCAAGGCAATCCGCGCCATGCGATATGCGCTGCGTTCGACACTGCGGAGAAACTCGTCCAGCGTCCGTGACTTTTCCAGCAACCTGTCCTCCGAATATCCTGCCCCGGCCGCGATGTATAACACCAGTTTACAACGCTTGCGATTCGACCGAAGCCCCCCGAATCATCCTGTATCCGGGTCCCTCACCTGTTATAACGGTCAACGGTACAATTGGTTGACCGGTGGCTATGGCAGCGGTGTTATGCACATATACGAATTCTGACTGCGAATTATCCCCGATACCGCCCAGGAACCTGGAAGCCATTATCTAACTTGTTGAGTTTTAAGTGATTTTTAAGATCGACTATTTTTTGACCAGCACCCGGCTATCAAACCTGTGCAAGGCAAGGCGGCCGTTTGCCCCAATCGTTCCACAGAGTTATCCACAGTTATTGTGGACAAATACCAGCGCTGGCCATCATCGATGAGGGAAGACACCAACATATTGCAGATCGCCATCGATGCGCCACTGGCCAGGTGTTTTGACTACCGCTGTCCCAAGAACTGGTCAACCGAGTCACTCAGCCCCGGTGTTCGGGTACGTGTCCCATTTGGAAATCGAGAAACTGTCGGCATGCTGACCGGCCTCACCAAACACAGCCCTGTTCCCGTGGACCGTCTCAGGGATGCGCTGGTATTGATCGATGACGAACCGGTGCTCGATCAGGACCTTTACTCGGTTTTGAAATGGGCTGCCGATTATTATCACCACCCCATCGGCGAAGTACTGGCAGCCGCATTACCGGTGTTCCTGCGCGATGGGCGACCGGCATTTGAAGCCCGTGCTTACTGGAAACTGACCCCGGAGGGCGCAGCAAACAGCGTGGACGATATCCCCGCCAATGCCATTCGGGTTCGAAAAGTATTCGAGGAATTCATACGCGCCGATGGCGAATGCGATGAGGCCCATCTGAAAAATATTTTCGCCGAAAACATGCCGGGCTGGCGCAGTGCCATGAAATCTCTGGACCGGCGCGGCTGGGTGAAACGTCACAGCGACATCATCCGCAGTGTGGATATCAGCTGTTCGGTAACGCAAGGTCCGGTGCTGACCAATCACCAGCAGCGCGCATTTCGATCTGTAGTGGATGGGCTGGGAAGTTTTTCTTCCTACCTGTTGCACGGAATAACAGGCAGCGGCAAGACTGAAGTGTACTTGTCGGTCATTGCCGAGGTTATTGCCAGCGGCAGACAGGCATTGGTCCTGGTCCCCGAGATCGGGCTGACGCCGCAACTACTGGATCGCTTTTCCAGTCGCATCGATGCGCCGCTGGCGGTCATGCATTCTGCGATGAGTGACGGGGACAGACTTCGCGCCTGGCAACTGGCTGCAAGCGGACGGGCACCCGTGGTAATCGGTACGCGCTCGGCTGTATTCGCGCGCTTGCGTCGACCAGGTATCATCATTGTTGACGAGGAACATGATGTCTCTTACAAGCAGCAGGAAGGATTCCGCTATTCCGCCCGGGATCTCGCGGTTGCCCGTGCTCGCAAACACGATATCCCGGTAGTACTTGGATCGGCGACGCCATCGCTGGAAAGCGTTGGCAATACAATAAATGGCCGATACAAAAAGATTGTCCTGCCCGAGCGCCCGGGGGTTGCGCGCCATCCCGATGTGCGCTTGATTGATCTGCGGTTACATGAGTCGCGCGATGGTTTGTCCACGCCGCTGGTGCACGCGATTCAAAGGCATCTGCGTGATGATGGCCAGGTACTGCTCTACCTCAACCGGCGTGGATATGCCCCTGCGTTATTCTGCCATGCCTGTGGCTGGGTAGCCGGCTGCGAGCGATGCGATGCGCGCATGACCGTGCATCATGAAATCGGGAAAATGCGTTGTCACCACTGCGGCAAAAACAAACCGTTGCCCGAGCTGTGCGATGACTGTAATGAACCATTGAAACCCGTTGGGCAAGGCACGCAGCGAGTTGAAAAAACGGTGGCGGCATTGTTTCCAGGTATGGCAGTCTCACGCATTGACCGGGACAGCATTCGCAAACGCGGAGATCTTGACCGTGTTATTGCATCGATCCGGTCAGGACAAACACGCATCCTGGTTGGCACCCAGATGCTGACCAAGGGTCATGATTTTCCAAACGTCACGCTCGTTGGGGTACTCAATGCCGACCAGGGCTTGTTCGGTACTGACTTTCGCGCCAGCGAGCGGCTGGCACAATCGATCATCCAGGTATCCGGCCGTGCCGGGCGTGATCTAAAACCTGGCGAGGTATTGATCCAGACCGCATTCCCGGATCATCCATTGCTGCAGAAGCTGATCAACGAGGGCTACGATGCATTTGCGGATGCCGCAATGGACGAAAGACGGCTGGCAGACTGGCCACCCTATGCGCGGCTCGCGCTGCTGAGGGCCGAAGCCACAAACAAGGGTCTTGCCCTGGCGTTTCTGGAAAAAGTCGCCTGCGGCGGCCGCAAAAACGCACCGGCAGGAGTCACTGTACTGGGTCCCGCGCCAGCACCCATGGAAAAACGCGCGGGTCGTTACAGGGCGCAGCTTCTCATCCATGCCACCCATCGCAAGGCGCTGCACGATTTCCTTGCCGGCCTGGTTTCCCAGGTAACTGCGGATCGGGACAGCCGCAAAGTGCGCTGGTCGCTGGATGTAGACCCCGTGGAATTATTCTGAACAGACTGCGGTATTACATTCCATGTTTATTTTTGTGCTGCTCACGGTAGACTTGCGATCTTTGTTCGCGGTCGAAAATCCGGGGTTAGGGTGAAGGAAAAAATCAGACATCTTGTTGCCGATGCATTGTCAGCATTGGACAGCGATGAAATCGATCTCGATGCTGTGCGCGAGATGATCCTGATCGAGCGCGCGCGGGACGTAAAGCACGGTGACTTCGCATGCAATATCGCCATGCGGCTGGCCAAGCCATTGCAATCCAGCCCGCGCGAGATTGCCCAAAAGATTATCAACGCGCTGCCGGATTCGGATTTCATCCAAAAAACAGATATCGCCGGACCGGGCTTTATCAACTTCACGCTGTCTGCATCTGCGCTTGAGGAACAGCTTGGCGAAATCCTGTCCCTGGGAGACGAGTTTGGTCGTACGGAGACCGGTCAGGGTACACCGGTACTCGTAGAGTTTGTGTCCGCAAACCCTACCGGCCCGCTGCATGTCGGCCATGGCCGGCTCGCCGCATATGGTGATTGCCTTGCCCGGCTACTGGATGCGACGGGTTATCGCGTGGAGCGCGAATACTATGTGAATGATGCCGGTCGGCAGATGAACATACTTGCGCTCAGCGTTTTGCTGCGTCTGATCGATGATGAAAGTCAGCTCTACCCCAGCAATGCCTATCGTGGCGGTTATATTCGTAACATTGCCGCCGATCTGGGTCGCGACACGGCTAACAGGTATCACGTCGATATTGCCACTCTGTACAAAAACGTGCCGCAGGATGCACCGGCGGGCGACAAGGAAAAGCATGTAGATGGCCTGATAGAAAATGCGCAGGAGCTGCTGGGCAAAGATGGCTTTCGTGATGTCCTTGATTTCGCACTGGATAGAATCCTTGCTGATATCGCCAATGATCTCGAGGAGTTCGGCGTACACCCCGACCACTGGTTTTCCGAACACAGCCTGGCTGAGCAAGGTGCAATTCAACACGCGCTGGATGTGCTTGAGAAAAATGATCGTCTGTACCGCAAAGATGGCGCATTGTGGTTCAAGGCGACCGAGTTCGGCGATGAAAAGGACCGTGTGGTAGTGCGCGAAAACGGCCAGTCAACTTATTTTGCATCCGATATTGCCTATCACCTGCAAAAACGCGAACGTGGTTTTGAGATCCTGCTCGACGTACTCGGCGCGGATCACCACGGCTATATCGCCAGGATCGCCGCCGGTCTGGAAGCCATGGGTGAACCAGGTGACAGCCTCGAGGTGCGCCTTGTGCAATTTGTCGCGTTATATCGCGGCGGCGAAAAAATGCAAATGTCCACGCGATCGGGTCAGTTCATCACGTTGCGCGAATTACGAGAGGAGGTTGGCAACGACGCAGCGCGGTTTTTCTACATCATGCGCTCTTACGACCAGCATTTGGATTTCGATCTCGAACTCGCGAAATCAAAAAGCAATGAAAATCCTGTTTATTACATCCAGTATGCGCATGCCCGGGTATGCAGCGTATTCAGACAACTGGATGAAAAAGACCTGGTGTGGAATCGCGATATGGCGCTGGCGTCCCTGGCGCGGCTCGTCGAGCCACATGAGAAAGCGTTGATCGGGACACTGACACGCCTGCCGGAAGTCATCGAGCTGGCAGCGACGTCGCGGGCACCGCATACACTGGCCCATTTTCTGCGCGACGCCGCGAACGACTTTCATGCCTGGTACAACGCACACACATTCATCGTCGACGACGAAGCGCTGCGCAATGCCCGTCTTGCACTGTGCCTGGCAACACGCCAGGTATTGAGAAATGGCCTCGATTTGTTGGGCGTCAGCGCACCGGAGCGCATGTAGCCCGTGGCACAGCGAAAAAAAAAGCGCAGCACCGGCCGTAAAAAAACCGAGCCATTACCAGGCCTGGTGTGGATGCTGTTTGGGCTGGCGATCGGTTTGTCTGTCGCTTTCGCTGTTTACGTGCGCGATCGCAGACCGCCGCAACAAACAAAACCGGTGGCTACTGCAGAGCTCGCGCGGGTTGAAGAAGAACCACCCACCGAGGAACAGGGCAGCAGATTCTCATTTTACGACATACTGCCGAATTTCGAGGTTGTAATCCCGGAACTCGAGCAGGATGTGCAATACGACAGCACAACCGCAGCGGTGAAAGAATCAGGCCAATATGTTTTGCAGGCGGGGTCATTCAAAAATTTTGACGATGCCGACCGGCGCAAGGCCAGCCTTGCGTTGCTTGGCCTTGAGTCACACATACAACGAGTAACAATCGACAACGATACCTGGCACCGCGTTCGCGTTGGGCCCTACGATGATCTCAATAATTTGAACCACGCACGCCAGCTATTGCACGAGGCGAAAATTGAAGTCCTGAGAATCCGCGTACCCGCGGAACAATGATCAACCGTCGTCGCCAGCCTGCTTGAAGTCCACGCCCAACGAGCGCAATTTGCGATAAAGATGAGTACGTTCCATGCCAACCCGTTTTGCGAGCTGGCCGACCTTTCCGCCACAAAGCAACAACTGTTGCTGCAGATACGCACGCTCAAATTGCTCTCGAGCATCGCGCAACGGCAATGCGAGCAAGTCCTGCTTCACCAGCGGCTCGGCTGCAGTATCGTCCGATTCGAGGTCTTTTTCGATTTCCTCCAGACCTATCTCTTCCGTGCCATCCATGATCAGCATGCGTTGCACAAGATTTTTCAGTTCGCGTACGTTGCCCGGCCATGGGTAATTGCGCAAACGATTTTGCGCAGCAACGCTGAACCTGCGAAAACCCAAACCCTCGGTATCCACGAGCTTATCCGTGTAATAACGCAAAAGATCGGGAACGTCTTCCGCGTAATCACGCAACGGTGGTATACGCAGACGAATAACGTTCAGGTGTGCCAAAAGATCCGGGCGAAACCCGTCATCCTGATTTTGTCCGAACCCGGGCGTCACTGAACTCATCAAACGGATTTTGACTCTAACGGGCTCGCTACCTCCAACCCTTTGAAATTCACCTTGTTCGATCGCGCTCAGCAGCAGCATTTGAGCACGGTTACCCAGATCCTGCGCGTCGCTGATGAACAGTGAACCGCCGTTTGCGTTCTCCAGGATTCCCACTTTGATCACACCATTGGACTCGGAGCCGTACAGTTGTTGTTCAACATTGGAATCGGTCAGCGAGCCACCGATCAACGTGATCATTTTCGCTTTGTTGTGCGAACTCTCCGAGTGCAAATACCGGGCAAACGCTTCACGCCCGGTCCCCGGCTCACCTACAAACATTACGGCCGTATCATGTGGCGCCACACGCTGCACCTGCTCGCGTAAAGCCTGCATCAACTGGCTTTTACCGATTGGCGCCACCATGGGTGGCAACAATGACCGGGATGGTCCCCTTGTCGAATTGCCTTCTTCGAGCGCACGTTCTACCGTTCGCAGGAGTTTTGCCAGCGATAGTGGCTTTTCGACAAAATCAAATGCGCCAAGACGAGTAGCTTCCACCGCGGTGTCAACGGTTCCATGACCCGACATCATGACCACGGGGCAGCCAAGACCGTCGTTCTCGGACCATTCGCGCAACAAGGTGATGCCATCGGTATCGGGCATCCATATATCCAGCAGTACCAGATCGGGTACGCTACTGTCCCATGCCAATCTTGCCTCGCCCGCATCCGATGCAACGGCAACTTCATAACCTTCATCCGTCAGAATCTCTTTTAGCAGAGTTCGGATATCAGCCTCGTCATCGACAACGAGAATTTCCGGCGTACTCATGCGCGCTCTCTCCGTTTTTCTGTTCTACTGGATATCCGCGGCAGCATCGCATCACGCGCCGTGTCATCCAGTGGAAGTTCTATTTTTATTTCCGCGCCACCTTCAACATGGTTCGACGCCTGAATGCGCCCGCCATGCTCTTCGACCAGTTTTTTGACAATTGACAGACCCAGACCAGTGCCTTTTGGCTTACTGGTCACATATGGATCAAACACCTGCTCGACTGTATCCATTTGGAAACCGGGACCGTTATCCCTCACCGTGATAACTACAACCTGGAAGGTATCTCTACGATCCAGTTGTGTTTCGACATCGATTTCGGCGTCATCCTGCCCTTCCATTGCCTCCAGCGAATTTCGAATCAGGTTGTGAAGTATCTGTCGTACCCGACCCTGATCCGCCTCAATCGCCGGGATGTTTTCATCAAGCTTGACCTCGAGGTGCGCGCCGTTTTCTCTCGCACGATACAGGTCTGCCACTTCGTGTATGACGCGGTTCAAATCAAACAGGGACATTTCCATATCCGGGGCGCGCGCATATTCGCTGAATGCGTTCACCATTTCCTTCATCGCCTCTACCTGCTGCACGATTGTGTGCGTCGCCCGATCCAGCACCTGCACTTCCGTTGCATCCATGGTATCGAGATATTTCCTGCGCATTCGTTCGGCGGATAACTGTATCGGTGTCAGCGGGTTTTTGATTTCATGCGCAAGGCGTCTTGCGACTTCGCCCCAGGCGGAATCCCTCTGCGCCTGTAGCAGGGCGGTAATATCGTCGAACACCACGACAAAACCGGCAGGCCTTCCATCCTCGGCAGGCAAGGCGGTACAGGCGCACATCAGCACGCGACGACCCACTTCACCCTTGATAACGATCTGCTCGCGCCAGTCCGTGTCGCCACGCTCCATATGCGCCTGCGCTACATCAAAAAACTGTCTCAGCATGGCGTGCTGTTCGGCGATTTCGGCCAGTGATTCACCAACCCGGTCATCAAGGTCGATGCCCAGGATTGCACCCGCTGCCTGGTTTGCGGTTCTGATACGAAAATCCGATTCCAGCGAAACGACACCGGTAGACAAGCGAGCAAGAATAATCGCAAGGTTGGCGCGTTCCGTCTCCACCGCCTGCTGGCTTTGGTGTGCATACTCGCGTGCCTGTGCCAGCCGTTGAGTCATATCGTTAAAGGAATTCACCAGAAAACCCATTTCATCTTTTGACTGCAGTGGCAGGCGAGTATCGAAATCGCCCTCCGCAACGGCGCGGGTACCGGCGACCAATTGCTCGATCGGCTGTACCAGGCGCCTTGCAAAAAAGAACGCGCCGTAAACGTCGGCCAATAATGAAAGCAGCAAAACCAGGGTCAGGCTGACTTGCAAACTGGTTTTCAGCGGTTCGCGCAGGAAAGCCATGTTTCGGTAATCGGTGAACGCCTGGTCTACCGTGTTGGCCATATCTCCAAGCCGCTCGATAACCGGGAAGACAGCGAGTAATACGCGTTGATCATCGGTGGGCGACAAATGTGGAATCCGCGCTGCTGTGCGTACTGTAAATCCGCCCTGATCCAGCGGATCCAGCGCGACATAATTTCTTCCCTGGCGAATTTGCAAAAGAATTTCTTCGTTCGGCGTAATTTCGGTCAAATCCGCAGGTCGATCCGAACTGGTGGCGATAATCCGGCTGTTCTGTCCCACCACCGTCAGCTCCATCGCATCGCTTTCCCGGCGCAACACGCCCAGCTCGAGCACAAGATCGCGATCGGACCAGTCTGCCAGCTGCTCGGCCATTTTTTCCGTGCGGCCAAGGTACTCGCGCTTGCGGATATCCAGCGCTGTCTGGCTGAGGTTGAGCGCGCTTTGAAGCCCGCTTTCGACATTAACGTCAAACCAACTGTCGATACCCTTCTCCAGGAACTGAACGGAGAAATAAAACACAACCAGCAATGGCAAAACGGCAAGAATGATAAAGGTCGTTACCATTTTTGCTTTCAACCTCGATCCCGGAACCCCGTTCCTGTAGTCGCGCACCATGCGATACAGGTTCGCGATTATCAGCAGCAGCAGGATCAATGCGCCGGCCGCATTGATAAGAAGAATCAGATTGTGCAGCCGATCGAACTCAACCGAATCCTCGGCAGTTTTTGCAAGCAACAAAAGCGCGCTGAGCCACAGAAAAAATCCCGCGGCTACAAGGGAAATGGATGCCAGTCTTTTTATGGTCGCAGCGGCCATCTGTACCACTCACTCGCCAAATGCCAGTCTTCACGCCAAAATGCCAGCAGCCGTAACGGGCCAGGCAAACCACCGGTATCGATCATCGCTCGCAGGCTGATTTCGTATCGCCGCGACGGTTCCAGCAAGGTTTCGTCCAGGATCGGCAGCTGATTGACGCGGCCCAAAACGCCAAAAGCCGCGTTAAGGGATGCAAACGATTCGCGCTCCCCGCTGTTCAGGTTTCTCAATACGTATCGCTCGCTGAGTGCGTGGTACTCAAGACGATAGCGCTGTCGCAGGCTCGCCACCTCCGGGTCCGGCAGGTAACGGCGAGTACGATTGACGTTGATCTGCAACTCAAATGTCAGCGCAACACCGCTTTGCAAGGCCTCTTCGGCTGAGTCGCTGAGCTGGAAATCCACTCTTGCGTTCAGATAGTAGATTCCGTCATTCAGCTCGGCATATGCCGAGCGAATTTCAAAATGACCTATCTTGTCCTGTGCGCTGGCGGGAACAGCAATCAAAAGCGATGCGCACAGCACAGCAAGACCGGCGCGCAACCAGCGCCCGCGTACAAAATATCGATTATTGTTGCTCTGATTAATCATTCTCGTTGACTTAAGTCAGCTTTTTTATGAGCGCATAAAAAAACCCGTCAACCCCCACGCGCCCCGGCAGCAGCTGTATTCCGGAATCCGCGGGCGCCGCACGCAAGCGCTCTACACTCTGTGTAGTAAGACTATCAGAAGCCGGCAATAATTCCGCATCCTTTTGATTTTTAAGGAAGCATTCTATTTGCGACTGGTTCTCCGCACGCAGAATCGAGCAACTTGAATAGAGCATGCAGCCGCCTTTCTCAAGCAACGGCCATAGCGATTCGAGCAGTATTTTTTGCCGTTGGACCATGGCGTCGATATCGGATGCGCGGCGCAGCACCTTGATATCGGGGTGGCGCCGGATCACGCCGGTGGCCGAACACGGCGCATCCAGAAGTATCCGTTGATAGCTTTGCCCGTCCCACCAGTCTGTAATCTCGCCCACATCAGCATTGATCAGGCTGGCATCCAGGCGCAAGCGATCAAGATTCTCCCGCACGCGCTCCAGCCGGACCTCGTTAATATCCACCGCATGTACATCGAGATTATTGTCTGCAAGCTCCAGCAGGTGACAGGTTTTCCCACCGGGCGCAGCGCAGGCGTCAAGCACACGCATACCGGGTTGTGCGGCCAGCAAGTGCGCGGCTATTTGTGCGGCAGCATCCTGAACCGATGCACAGCCATCAGTAAATCCAGGCAACTTCCTGACATCGACCGCCAGCTCCAGCATTATCGCATCGGGCGTTATCGGCGGGTCATGTGTAAACACGGATACGGAGGCTTCAGCCAGCTTCGCAGCATACTCCGCGCGCGTATTTTTTCGCCGGTTGACCCGTATCCACATAGGTGCTTTTTTGTTGTTCGATTCAAGAATTTCCTGCCAGTCCCCGGGCCAGTCTGTTTTTATCTGATCGATCAACCACTGCGGGTGGCTATACATTCCAACCTGGCTCTGCATCGCTGTATCGATCAGCTCATCCCGGCGATCGATAAAGCTTCGTAACACTGCATTGACAAGCCCTTTCATCCGCGGTTTTCGCAAGCGTGTTGCCGCGGTTACCGACTCCGAAACAATTGCGTGTTCAGGGCAATCGGAATCTTCGAGTTGCATTGCTGCAAGCAGCAATAATGCATAGATGTCGAGATCGCGGCGTCTGAGCGGTTTGTCCAGGAGTTGCGCCAGCATCAGATCAAGACGGTGATAGGATCGCAGCACTTCATAACACCACGCCCGGAACCGGGCGCGATCCGATTCTTCTTTTGGTTGATACCCAGGGTCTTTGAGCACGCGGTCCAGCGATGCATTTTTTCCGCGCCGGATGCCGAGCACCGCTGCAACAGCGGTCGCGGTCGCAGCGCGAAGGTTTGCCGATCCACTCATGTGCTGGCTGTAACGGCCGACCCGCCAAGACATGCATCTGTCATATCGTGCGCATTGATGAAATCCGCAACCCTCATGGGCTTGCCACCCGCGAGCTGTACCTGCTGCAATACCAGGACGCCGTCGCCGCAACTCACACAGATGCCATTGGTGTCAGCCTGTCGCACACAACCGGGGTTCCCGCTTTCGACCGCGTCATTATCTTGCACAGTTGCTTCCCAAATCCGCAGCTGTTTACCACGCCAGCTCGTTTCTGCAACCGGCCACGGATTCATCGCGCGCACCATATGCGCCAGTTTTTTCGCTGACTGTGACCAGTCGATCAATGCCTCAGCCTTGCTCAGTTTGCTCGCATAACTTGCCTGGTCGTTATCCTGCGGTGTCGGAACAATACCCGTTGCTCCATTATCCAACGCCGCCAGACCATTTATTGCATCGATCAACGCGTCACCACCCGCCTGTGCAAGACGATCGTGCAGGCTGCCGCCGGTTTCATCGGCCGATATATCAATAGTGACCTGCAAGAGTACCGGCCCTGTGTCCAGGCCTTCATCCATCTGCATGATGCTGACACCCGTTTGCGTGTCACCGGCCATGATGGCTCTTTGTATCGGCGCTGCGCCACGCCATCGCGGCAACAGCGAAGCATGCACATTGATGCAGCCCAATCGGGGTATGGCCAGAATTTCGCGCGGCAATATCAAGCCGTATGCAACAACAACCATGAGTTCAGCATTCAGCGCACGCAGTGCATCCACCTCTGCAGCTTGTTTTAGAGATTCGGGTTGCCTGACCGGTATCTTCAGCTCCACCGCCCGACGTTTGACCGGTGACTCCCGTAGTTGACGACCGCGCCCGGCCGGTCTGTCCGGCTGTGTGTAAACCGCGACGACTTCATGGCCCGCTGTCACAAGTGCATCCAGTGCGGGTACTGAAAAGTCGGGCGTGCCTGCGAAAACAATACGCATCGGCGGCTGATTCAGAGGGCGGGTGCGCGCTGCGGGCCGGGTGGCTCGCTTGTCGATTGCTTGCGCGCCTTTTCCAGTTTTTTGCGTATACGCTGCCGTTTTATCTCCGACAAATAATCCACGAACAACCTACCCTCAAGATGATCCATTTCGTGCTGAATACATACGGCGAGCAAGTGACCGGCTTCCATTTCGAATTCCTCGCCATCGCGATTCAACGCCCGTACCCGGATAAGTTCGGCCCGCTCCACCGCTTCAAAAATCCCCGGAACCGACAGACATCCTTCTTCGGTTTGCTCCGTACCCTCGAGTTCGATGATTTCCGGGTTGATGAGCACAACAGGGACCGTTTTGTCCTCGGAGACATCGGCGACCAGGATCCGCTGGTGAACATCCACCTGGGTGGCGGCCAGCCCGATCCCGGGCGCTGCGTACATGGTCTCGAACATATCGTCTATCAATGTACGAATACTTTCGTCTACCACATCCACGGGCTTTGCCCGGGTGCGCAGCCTGGGATCCGGGTATTCCAGAATTTTCAATATTGCCATCGTGATTCGCGCGAAATTTCGTGTATTTTCGTATAAAATGCTGCTAAGGTTATGACATTATTGGTTTTATGTTGCCAAATCGCGACACGATCAAAGTCGTCTGCTAGCGGTTTTTCGGACCGGAATCAGGCAAATTTGAGCCCTGTGACGCGGTAGATTGCATAAGACGCCGGAAGCGATTATAACAGCGTCGTCTGCGAAGGAACCGTCACGAGGTCAGCAAATGGATGGAGCAACAATGTCCCGCCGCAAGCCTTGCTCTGCGCACCACCGAGCCCTTGTTTCTATGGTTGCAGCCATCTTTATGGTGGCATGCGCCAGCAAGCCGGAACCCAGGGAAATTGAACATGTAGATGTGGCTCAATCGGCAGCAAAGCCGGCGCCACAACCGGCCCCGCGGCCCGTGGTGCTGAAGCCGCAATACCCGGAAACCTATATCGTAAAAACTGGCGATACCCTGTGGGACATCTCGGCGATGTTCCTGCGTGATCCGTGGTACTGGCCCGAAATCTGGTATGTCAATCCGGAAATTGATAACCCGCACCTTATATATCCCGGCGATGTGCTTCGCCTGGTGTGGATCGACGGGGTTCCGCGCCTGGTTCGCGATCCCGGCGGCGTAACCGAAAGCGGTGATGCAGTACGCGTATCTCCGCGTATTCGGTATGACTCGATTGAGGAAGCGATTACCACGATTCCCTACGACGCGATTGCTGCCTTCTTGTCCAGCCCCAGCGTATTGCCGGTAAAGGAAGCGCATAACCTGCCGTATATTCTGGAGTCGCGCGGTGATCACCTGGTCGCCTCTGCGGGCAACACGATTTATGTGCGCGGCATCGATGGTGAACCGGGTACACGCTACAAGATGGTTCATATTGGTGAGAAACTGATAGACCCGGACAACGGCGATGTCATCGGTTATGAAGGAATTTATGTTGGTGAAAGCCGGGTCGAGCGCCTGGGTGATCCGTCAACATTGACTGTCACAGAGTCTGCCCAGGAAGCACTCGATGGTGATCGCCTGTTACCGGAAAATCCGGTGATCCCGATGAATTTCATACCGCGACCGCCGGAATCCTTTGTTAATGGTCGCATCATTTCGGTGATGGGCGGCGTATCGGTCATTGGCCAGTATCAGATTGTCGTGATCAATCGCGGCTCGGAGCACGGCCTGAAACCCGGTCACGTACTCGAAGTGCTACGCGCAGGCGCGGAAGTCAGAGATCGCTATGCAAAAGGCGGTTTCGGAACAAAGATTTTTGGCGAGAAAGTCAAATTGCCAGACGAGCCGGCAGGCACCATGATGGTGTTCCAGACTTATGACCGCATCAGTTATGGTCTGATCATGCGGGCGCTTACCGAAATCCACATCATGGATGTGGCCACCAGCCCCTGATCATCGGCTGACGATACGAATTCCCACTGATTAGAGCTATCCTGCTGCGGTCTGACAAAGGACCGCAGCATGGATGAGCTTTTCGACTGGCTGACTGTTATTCGAGCGCCCGGTATGACGGCGCGCCGTGGCCATGAGCTGCTGGGCCAGTTCCAAAGCGCATCTGAAATCCGTGAAGCCGGGACCAGGGATCTGAAATCCGTGGGTCTGGATAACACCGGCGTAGCTTTTCTAAAATCACCAGACAGCGCAGCCATCAACAATGATGTTGAATTTCTGAGTCGACCGGATACGCGGCTGATCCCGTTTACCTCGTCTGACTACCCGGCGTTGCTGCGCCAGATACCGGACCCTCCGCTCGCGTTGTTTGTCCGCGGTGATCCCTCTGTACTGCACATGCCACAACTTGCAATGGTTGGCAGTCGTAACCCGAGTCAGGGGGGCAGGGAAACCGCATTTCATTTTGC
>CBDUSC010000009.1:0-16053 GCA_965369735.1 uncultured bacterium | reverse complement strand
TGTTTCGCAATGCACGCGAGATCATGCGAGCAATCGCCTGCCCGGCTGATATTCCAGCCAAACATAATGAGCAGCGCTGCACACAGCGCCGGAATTGATCTTGATCCAGTCATTTGATCCCGCAAGTGTTATCAAAGCCGCCGGAAGCCAGCGGCTGTAATGTCCCCGTATCGTACTATTAAGGTATTGGAGGGCAATTCCAAGCGGGTGGTTCGCGCTTTGAGACAAGCAGAAGAACGCCCGCGCCGAGTCGTGAGGGGGATGCGTCTAGTCCTGGGCTGCCTGTGGCTGGAAATCCGATGCCAGCTTTTGTTGGGTTTGCGGTGGCACCGGTTCGTAGTGGCTGAATTCGACCGTGTAGGTGCCTTCGCCGCCAGTGAGAGACCCCAGGCGTGACTGGTAGTCACCCAGTTCCGCGACCGGCACAATGCCTTTTATTTGCACCTGATTGCCCGGCAGCATGTTATTGCCGCTGATACGACCGCGACGCGATGAAAGGTCACCCGCAATATCGCCCATGCTGTCACCCGGGGCCGTAATCTCCACATTTACGATGGGCTCAAGCACAATGGGTTTTGCTTTTTGTATCGCATCCAGAAATGCTTTTTTCCCCGCAGCGACAAATGCAACTTCTTTTGAATCGACTGCGTGAAACTTGCCGTCGTAAACGGTTACCCGAATGTCCTGTATCGGGTAACCGGCGACAGCGCCTGTATCAAGAATCTGGCGTACGCCTTTTTCAACCGCGGGAATGAACTGCGACGGGATTGAGCCGCCAACGACCTTGTTGACAAATTCAAACCCGGAGTCCCGATCCATGGACTCGATCCTCAAATACACTTCACCAAACTGACCAGCACCGCCTGTTTGCTTTTTGTGTCGATGATGTCCTTCGGCCGGCTTGGTAATGGTCTCCCGGTACGAAATACTCGGCGGGTGCGAATTGACCTCTACGTTGTAGCGGTCTTTCATTTTTTCCAGGATGACACGCAGATGCAGCTCTCCGGTACCGCGAAGTACCGTCTCATTTGCTGTCGCATTGTGCTCAACCAGGATACAAGGGTCCTCCGCCGACAATTTTGCAAGCGCTTCGGACAGTTTTTGCTCGTCACCACGCCGACTTGGTTCTATGGCAATTCCATACATGGGTGGGACGTTCTTGGCACTTTCCAGATGGAAGTGGTCTTCGTCATGTGAATCGTGAAGCACAGCGTCATAGTGCAGATCGTCGATTTTCGCGACCGCACAAATATCCCCAGGGATGCCACGCGTGATTTCGACATGATCCTTGCCTTGCATCTTGTACAAATGCGCAACTTTGAATGGCTTGCGCGCATCGCCGATAAAAAGTTGCGAATTTGCCGAAATTGTTCCCTGATGTACGCGGAACATACCCATGCGCCCGACAAACGGATCAACGACGATTTTGAATACATGGGCGACCGCATGTTTTTTCTCATCGGGAACCACATTCACCGGTTCTGCAGTTTCACCATCGCCTTTCATGAAATGCGGCACGTTGCCTTCGGTCGGGTTCGGCATGAGTTGTTCAAAAATATTGAGCAACTGGTTTACACCGACGTTTTCCGTCGCAGAGGTAAAGCACACCGGCACCAGATGACCATCGCGCAACGCCTTTTCGAATGCACTATGAAGCTGGTCTGCGCTGAGGTCCTCACCCTGCTCGAGATAGACTTCCATGAGTTCTTCGTCGACCTCAACGACCTGGTCGATCATTTCGGTGTGTGCTGCTTCAACGGATGCAAAATCGACGTCGGCGTCCTTGTGCGAAAAAAAGCAATCTACAACCGCCTTGCCACCATCGGTTGGTAAATTGATCGGCAGGCATTCTTTGCCAAAAATCTCGCGTATCCGCCGCAGCAAACCGTGCAGATCGATACCCGGCGCATCAATCTGGTTGATAATGATCATCCGCGCCAGGCGGTCTTTTTTTGCGGCATCCATCAAGCGGTGCGTCACCATTTCGATCCCGGTCTCGGCATTGATCACCACTGCCGCGGTTTCCACTGCCGGCAATACCGAAACTGCCCGGCCTGCAAAATCCGGGTACCCGGGCGTATCGATCAGGTTGACATGTATGCCGCCATGATCGAAATGCGTGATTGTTGTCTCCAGGGAGTGCTGTAACTCCTTTTCCTTCGCATCAAAATCGGACACCGTGGTGCCCCGGTTAACAGTGCCGGGGGTCTTCACAGCACCGCCCGCGTGCAATAACGCCTCGGTCAGTGACGTCTTGCCAGCGCCTGCATGACCGACCAGCGCAATGTTGCGAATATTATCTGTTGTATATGTGCTCACGGGTTCTCCTGCCGAGGGGCTCGATCCTGTACGGATCGTTATTTTTTTAGGGAGCGGGTGGTCCGGTCAGCATGCTTTTGTGCATCTTCCCGGGTCCGCTCCCTGTACGCAATCGGGAACGCTTGTCAGTGCGTTCTCAAAATTGCGTATATTTTGTCTTTGTGCAGTAACCGAAGCTTTTTGATGTCTTCGAAATGCTCGTTCGTGCATGGCTCAACACCTTGCTCGATGCGAATCACTTCTCGGTTCAGTTCGGTATATTCGTGCGCGAGTCGCGCAAAGCTGTTGTCGGAATCTTTGAGTGCGTCGATGAGTTCGACAAATTCCGGAAACTCATGGTACAGGTCGTGGTTTTGGCCCAGCATCGAGTCTAAGTTCATAGGCGGCTCGCCTCCTCTTGCTGTTGGTGGGTTTCACCCCAGTATTGCACCCCCCGGGCAAATCCTCAAATGCTTGTTGCCAGTAAAAAATGAAGGCGATCTTTTGCGCCATAAATGCTTGATTTTGCGTGCCAGGTGCCTGACTGGTGTCAGGGGGCGTACGCTTGTGCGGCGCATCAAAATACCCATGCGCACCGGCTGTGCCCAGCCGGTCAAAAACCTGCAGCGCTCAGCGCGCGGAAATACATATCAGGGCTTGGCCGTACCCGGTAGTTGTCTGCCTGGTCTGTAAAAATAATCCGGCCATCCGGGTCGGTGATCACAACAGTGGGTAATACGGTGTCTTTGCCAAATTGTTTTCGCAAACCGGCTGGTACACCGTCGTGGTGAACGATACCGAGTATCCCGGCCGCGCGATTGTCCTTGTCTACCCAGAAGTGAAAAGATACCTCAAAGGTATCTGCAACACGCTTGGTCAACTCCTGTGGTTGAGAACTGATCAACGCAACCTGTACACCGTGGTCAATCAGGTCGCGATATCGACCAGCGAGTTCTTCGACCTGGCTGGTGCAAAAGGGGCACCAGTTGCCGCGATAAAACATGTACAGCGCCGGTTGCCCCTGCAGGCTCGCCGCGTTGGCGCTGCCACCGTTTTCATCACATACGTCGAAATCCGGCAGCATGTTTCCCACGCGCAATTTTTCGCTGACTTGTTTGCCGTACTCTGAATACCAGAAGTTGAACAATAGAAAGCCTGTGCAACCGATGGCCGCCACAACCAGTGGCGTCTGGCTATTGGCATCGCTTGCGGTGACAAAAGCCGCTATTAGTAATCCGGCAACCGACAACGTCGTATGAACGGGAAGACGGCGACTGGTTCTCGGGCTCGCTTTGACAAAGGTTGTTTGCGCGTATAGCTGCAGAAATGGCAGTACCGTCAGCATGGCGCCAAACCAGGCCAGTTTTTGAGGGCTGAAAACCAGCATCGCCACCGATACCGCAGCAACCGCTACGGATAGCACCATATATGCGGGTATGAAATACGCTTTGAGTCGATCCGACATTACGGCTTCGCCAGGGGCTTAGTCGGGTTTGCGAAACAACACTGTCATACGATCGCTTTCGCCGATATCAAGATACCTTGCCCGGTTTTCATCGCCGCGCGCCAGCGTTGGCGGAAGTGTCCAGACACCCGATGGATGGTCCTTCGCGTCATTTGCGTTTGCATTGATTTCACTGCTGCCGACAAACTCAAAGCCGGCCGCGGTGATCGTTTTGACCGCAAAATCCTGATCGACATAGCCGTTGCGCGCGTTTGGGTCGAGATCGGCATCAGGGTTTGCGCGGTGATCAATAAGCCCGAGGTATCCGCCAGGTTTCAATACTCTGTGTATTGCCGCAAGGGTTTCATCAACCTTTCCCCAGGCCAGCCAGTTATGGAGATTGCGAAACGTGACAACCATGTCATAAGACTCTTCCTCGCCGAGATTTGTTTCCGTGGGTACCCATAACTCGGTCAATGCGATTTTCCCGTATGTATCCCCGGATTCGATTTTCTCATTGAAGCGCGCGTTGCCACGTTGTAAAAGCATGGATAACCGCTCATTTTCCCAATTGGCAATACCGGCTCCAACTATCGCTACCGTCAACTTGCCGTCGTCTGCCAGATAGGGTGCAAGAATTTCGGTATACCATCCACCACCACCCGGCCAGATCTCCAGCACATTCATATCTGGCTCCAGGCCAAAGAATTTCAGCGTCGCTGCGGGGTGGCGATACTGATTGCGATCACGATGTGCTTCCGATCGATGATCGGCATTCGCAATTTTGCTCAATGCGGCGCTGTCGTCCGCCTGTGCAGCCGGAGGACCCGCCAGGCAAGCCACCAGGCTGCACAGGAAATACGCAATCAATGTCTTGTTCATTTCGAATCTCCCGCGCTATATTGGTGCCGATCCGAGAGGATCGTCATTGCCAGTATATGCCCAAAGAGGATGTGATTATGAGACGGTCAGCCATCAGCGCACTGATATTGATCCTGGTGTACCCGTATTCTGCATTTTCTCAAGGCGATAGTGAGTCCGGGGACGAGCAGTACCTGGAAGCCATGGCTGTCGAACACGATGGCGATACGCCGGTTGCTACCGCTCTTGTGGTCCCCGGGGCGACCCCGGTTGAGGCAACGATTTCCGTGGATACGCCGGCTTATGCGCAGATCAATGGTGCCCCTGTTGAGGGCTTCCTGGCCAGCCCGGCAGACACAGAAGAGACGGGTGCCGGGGTCATTCTGATCCATGAGTGGTGGGGCCTGAACGATAATGTCAGGGAGGTCGCGCGGATACTCGCGCGGGCAGGTTATACGGCGCTGGCGGTAGACTTGTACGGCGGCAAAACCGGGTCGGACGCGGACAGCGCGCGCAGCCTGGCGACGGAGGCCGGTAGTAACCCCGAGGCTGTGCTGGACAATCTTTCGCAGGCGTACGATTTTCTGAAAACCAGGACGGGAGATGATGGCCGCGTTGCGACGCTTGGCTGGTGTTTTGGTGGCGGCTGGTCGTTGCGCGGCGGCATGCACCTGGGCGACAAGCTTGATGCGGTCGTGATTTACTATGGCAAGCTGGTCAACGACAAGCACAGGTTATCGTCATTACGCGCGCCCGTGCTTGGAATTTTCGGGGGCCAGGACCGTGGTATTCCGATTGGGTCGGTATCCGTGTTCGAGGCTGATATGTCGACCCTGGGGCGCCGCGCTGAAGTGCATGTTTTTCCTGATGCCGGGCACGCCTTCGCAAACCCCTCAGGTACCCGTTACCGCAAAGAAGATGCCGAACAAGCCTGGCAGATCACCATGCGATTTCTGGATGAACAACTCCGCGCTGAAAAAGCCACGGAAGAGACGGGGGAAAAAATAGACCAGGAGAGAAAAATTTTTCTAAACCGGGATCTCAACTAAGCCCGGGATCAGATATCTTTCCTCGGGGCGTGCGGACGGGTTGAACCGCTTGCCGGTTTTGCCATCGTGGCATCGATACGGTTTTTTTGATTCAGTTTGCGGCGCGTTGCTTCTGTGGCGAGCTGGCGGCTGAGTTTTTGCAATCTGTTCATGCGTATATTCCTGGTTTCAACCCTGTTTTGTTACCGGGGGATGGCTATATGGGGACAGTGGACAGCGGATTCAATACTGTGAGTAATACTTTTTTGCTGTCAGGATTTTCCGTTGTGCAAGTATGTGCCGGTGGCTTCCTGAGGTGTGTCAGTCTCGTTTTCGTCGCTGTCCACGCTATCCATCAACGGCAGCGCTCCGGGTTCGGAGTCTTCCAGCGCCCGCATGATACCGGGCAGACCGATGATTTTTTTGCGTTCGCCATTTTTCATCTCGGAAAAGAATTGCTTGAACGCCTCGTATTGCTCGGGTTCGGCCTGGCGCAGATAATTCACTACGTCCGTGTAGGTGCGTTCGTCTTCGTCTTCGTATCGCCTTGCCATAGGTTGAAACCCTGATCCCTGGATGATGTCGATATTTTGGACGATTTAACAAAATTCGTCTGTGATCTGGGTCTCAAAACCCCTCGGGAAAGGCTATAAATATGGGTTTTCAACGCATTTCCGTCCTGTTTCTGATGCTAATCAGCCAGCCTGTTGCGGCGCAGGATAACGATGGTTTTGGGAGTTTGATCGCCGATCTGGAAACCATGCGTATACGCAATGATGTACCGGCTGTCGGGATCGCAATTGTGGAAAAAGACAGCGAATGGTCGACCGCACTGGGGGTGATGGATGTGGCAACGGGCGAGACCGCGGACGCGGATACCGTGTTCCGGATCGGTTCTATCACAAAGGTATTTACATCGGCCGCGGTATTGATCGCGGCGGAGCAGGGTCATCTGGATCTCGACGACCCCATACGCAGAATTGCCCCGGATGCACCGTTTGAGAACCCCTGGGCCTCAACCCGGCCCGTCACATTTGAACAACTGCTGGAGCACACTGCCGGTCTTTACGACATCCGCCTGAGGGAATTCATGGTCAGCGATCCGACGCCGATGACCCTGGAGCAGAGCCTTGCATTTGACCAACGATCCAGGGTGCTGCAGTGGCCGCCCGGTATGCACTCATCGTATTCGAATGCAGGTGCGGGCCTTGCCGCGTACGCACTGGAACATGCAACGGGCATGAAATACGAAGATTTTGTACGCGAGCGAATATTCGAGCCCCTGGACATGCGCCACGCAGGATTTTTTGTCGATGACTACACCCGGGAAAATCTGGCTACCGGTTACCAGGGCGATGGGCAAACGGTCATTCCATACTGGCACGTGATATTTCGCCCGTTCGGGGGAATAAACGCCTCACCAAAAGACATGGCGTCATTTGTGCGCATGCTTGTGAACCGGGGTCAGTATTCGGATCGGCGTGTTTTGTCCACAGCCTCGATCTCAAGGATGGAACAACCGCGAACAACACTGGCTGCGCGCAGTGGCCTCTCATACGGCTATGGCCTCGGTAGTTATGCGTACATGATCCGCGGTATTCGTTTCCAGGGTCATGGCGGTGACGGCGACGGATTTTTGTCGCGCTTCGGGTATATATCCGATGCCGGTGTGGGGTATTTCCTGGTGATCAATTCCGCCAACGGCGGCGCGCTGAATCGAATGAAAAGACGTATCGAGCGTTATTTGAGTCGTGGCCTGGATGTGCCGGAATCGATAAAGGCAAAAAAGATATCGCCCGAGCTGTTACAAAGCTATGCCGGGATATACAAACCGCAGACCGTCCGGTTCCGGTTGTCGCACCACATGGTCAACCTGCGGTCATCATTGCGTATCGCCATCGATGGCGATGCATTGCTTGCGATCGATGGGCGGGGTGAAAACGATCGGCTAATCCCGGTGAGTGATCAACACTTCCGACGCGATTTCGAACCATTGGCTACGACCGCCTTCATCGAAGACGCGGGTGTGGTTTATCTGCAGGGTCCGATGGGGAATTTCGTTCGCGTACCGGAATGGCAATACTGGTTGCAGCGCGGTGTATTTTGGCTGGTGCTGCTTGTCATGTTCAGCTCGACTTTGTTTGGCGTCGTCTGGGTATCCCGCAGCCTGCTCGGCCATATCGATCAATCAGTCGAGCTGCGCAGCCGGCTGGTTCCGTTGCTGGCCGTACTGTCGATATGGGCAGCGTATGGTCTGTTGCGATATCACTCGGACGATATTTTCATATCATTTGGCCAGCCGAGCCTCTGGTCGGTCGGGTTTTTCTTTTTGACGCTGATTTTTGCAGCGCTGTCGATTTTTGGTGTCTGGATTTGTTTCTTGTCAAAACAAACAGTCGCAAAAAATATAACAATCTGGCATTCCCGTCTTGTTTCGACTGCGAACGTGGTTGCGGCTATTTATCTGTCTTACTGGGGTGTAATCGGTCTGCGTACCTGGGTCTGAATCGTGACGGCCGTCACAGGCGAATCCCAAAGTGGAACATACAATCTTATCTGTACGAACAGGAAAAGGGTAGACCTGATTTTTCGGGTCAAGGTTCCATACAATTGAGCCGAATCCTGTTGGCTGCTGCGGGTCAAAACAGGTATTAGGATTCGCTACGGAACCGGCGAGACAAGGACGTCACACAGATCACCTGATCCGGGAGGCGTACTCGCATGATAGGGAAAAGTCGCAAAAAGAGGGTGCTTGAGGTGCCCAGCCTGAAGGAATATTTCAGAGATACCGTATCGGTAGCACTGGAAAGCCAAAACGTGCGTATCGAAGATCAGACTGCGCACTACGTTGTCAATCTGTTGACAATGTATTCCCGCTCGGAAGAGTTGTACGATCGCACACCGGACGGATTCAAACTAAAACCCCTGGCGCATATGCTTTCGGATGCGCTTTCCTGTCAGACCACTCATCAACAACAACTCATGTTGCAGCGTCTTGGCGACATCGCCTTGTTCATCAGCGGAATTTTTTCATACAGCCTGTCGAGCAAAATGGTAGATGTCGATTACTACGCTTCCATGGGTGGTACTGCTTATTCTTCATTATCGTCAACCATGCGTGGATCCGCGCACGGGCAGACACTTGCAGATGTGTTTTGTGAACTTGGCGAGCGGTTTATCGATGTTGCCGATGTACTGGCCGAAATCAGCCGGGACGCGTTTTCATCAAACGATTCAGACGTTCTGCGCTTGTATGAGCTGTGGTTGCGGACCGGGAGCAACCGCGCGGAAAAACGCTTGCGGCATCTGGGCATTGATCCCAGTTCTGCCGCCATAACGATGTACGAGCATTGAGGACAAGCGTATCAAACTGAACAGCCTGCAATCGTTGCTGGAGCGCGTATACCGGGTTCGCCTGTCCGAGCGTGTAGAAAACTACCTGGTAACGGATCCGGCGATGCTGAAATTACTGGGGCATCATTCAGACGATCATGAAGTACGCGAAAAGCTTCTGGTTGCCGAGTCGCCGGGAGCGCTGGATATTTCCCTGTTCATCGACGACACGAGACTGACGAAACTCGCCGATCAAAATCCGCTTGAGATTCTTGATGGAGAAAATCTTCACGAATTCCTGGTTGCGCTGGAAGGCGTAAGCCATTTTGTGTACCTGGTGTACAAAGCACTGATGGAAGACACCGTGACCCGGTTTGAGCTGGAATTTCAGGCAGAAATCGACAAATATGTCATCACGTTGTTTTTGCTTCGTCGCCAGGGTAGCGAACCACGCGTCAGCGCAATACACCGAAGCCTGTTTGACTCACCCCGCTTTCATCAGTGTTTGACACCGCATAATCTGCAGCGCTATCGCGATGCCAATCGTTATGCGGGCAAATACTGCAATAGTCTGATCAACCGATACATTCATGCACCGGGCAGCTACGGTCTGATAAACGAATTGCGCCATTTCTATCGTCTGAACCAGAGACGCAAGGTCCGTTTCGTCGACACGCTGCAGTAATAGAAGACGGCGCGAGTCTATTCTTTTTCACTTGCCGCAACATGTACCGCGCTCGATGCCACTGGCATGGGTGCCTGCGCACGGCGCATCATGATAATCAGGACACCCGTCAGAGTGATCAAACCACCGACGATCATTCTCCATGTCAGATTGTCACCAAGGACGGTTACCCCGAATACAACAGCAAACACCGTGGACAGCAAAAATGTCGGTGTGACATGAGATATATCGTATTTGCGAATCAGGTAATACATGCCACCGTGGCCGATCAGGCTGGCCATGAGCGCCGTGTAAAAAACCGCCGGCCAAAAGGTGATTGGTGCATCCATCGTTCTGGCGATCTGCTGGTCTTCAAATACGAATGACAACAGTGCAAGAAAGGGCCAGCTTACCGTTGCAATCCAGCCCTGTAGCTCAAATACGCCGATGTTATCGAGCTTTTTCATCAACAATAGACCCGTTGCACCGAACATTGCTGCGCTGACAACCAGAGCCAGTGCGTTGACGTATTCAAAAACGACCGGGTCTAAACCGATCAGCAGCACGCCTGAAAACGCAAGCACCATACCGCTGATTCTCCATGCGCCGAGCTTTTCGCCCAGAAAGACTACCGATAATAATGTGGCAAAAGGAATGCCAAGCTGGATCGCGATTGCAACGGTCGTGACATCATTGGCCATTTCAAGGCCGATAAACATCAGGCCAAAATGCATCACGCCCATGGTCAAGCCGATCAAAATCAATTTTTTCATTTGGCCGCGATGCGGTCTCAGCACCGGCAGCAATACCAGGCCCAGGATGAAAAACCGCATTGCAGTAAAAAACAATGGCGGAACCTGGCTGACACCGTATTTGCTGGCGACGATATTAAAACCCCAAATCAGGTTGATAACGACGACAAGGACGAGATCGCGTGGCGACATACAGTGCTCCGATGCGGATGCGTGCATTATAGGCTATAGTCCCCAGCCTTTAGACCCGGCCCGATTGTGGTTATAAACCATGTCAATGAAGATCAGTTTTGAACTGAATGAATCCGAGCTGGATCATTACCGGCTGTTGATGAAGCAGGTACAAATCGCAGCCGGGCGCAAACCACGCGAGCAAATACTCAGCGAAGCCGAAGAGCACCTGCAGCTTACGGACGACGAGTCAGTACCCGGTTTTGCCGCGGAACGCTTTGAGGCAGCAAGGCTGATGATCGCCATGCTGCGTGACGACGAGTGGGGTTTGCCCGAGAACGAGGCCCAACGAATTCTCAATGCGCTGGTCTATTTCAGTGAACCCGATGATCTGATACCCGATGACACGCCGGCGATAGGGTTTATCGATGACGCCATCATGATCGAACTGGTTATTCGCGATCTGTATCCCGAGCTCGATGCCTATCGAAAGTTTTGCAGTTACCGTGAGCAGAATCCGGATCAGGGCGAGGATTCCAGGGGCGAACAGCGCGACAAGCTGCTCGCCGGGATACGCAAGCGACGCAGCGGATAAATGTAATGGGTTTGGTGCCTGTCAATATTTCTCCGAGTCACCAGTCCGTTGCCGGCGATGCGCTGTGCCGCTTCGGGTTGACTGCCAGTCTGGAACCGTTGGCAGCTTACAAGGAAAATATCTTTCTCGCGGTTGCCGACGATGGATCCAGATTCGTCTTGCGGATTTGTGAATGCGGGGACGATTTTGACGACGAGAGCGAAGCCCCGTTGGTATTGCAGCTTGCGGCAATCCGGGTGTTGGGCGGCGCAGATTTTGACGGCATCGTGCCTGACATTGTGCTGACGCGCGATGGCGATTCCATTACTCGATCCGGAAAGTTTGAAATCTGCGTGTTGAGTTATATCCCGGGCCGTTGCCTTGGCAGGCAGGAAGATGCCGTTGATGATGCATTGCTTGGCAACCTCGGCGAACTCGTTGCCGGTGTTGACAATGTGCTGGCAAAAATCGACCAGGATGCAGAAGAATATCGCGCTCGCAGGAAGGCTGCCTGGGATCTTGCCCACACACGGCAGCTTCGCCAATATCTTGATCTGATTGTTGACGATACGCGTCGTGCGTTGGTCGAATTGTCTTTGAACCGTTTTCAGGAGCAGTGCAAGCTGCATCGATTGCCGCATTCCATTATTCATGGCGACATCAATGATTTGAATCTGATTTCCGATGGCAGTCGTATCACAGGGCTGCTCGATTTCGGGGATGTCATATACAGTGCGACTGTGTTCGATCTGGCAATCGCCGCTGCATACGTGTTGCGATGCAATGACCCGATTGGCGATTTGCTGTTGATGGTTGAATCGTACAACCGGGTACGGCCATTGAGCGAAGGCGAGTGTGATGTCCTGTTTTGTGCGATCAAAGCACGGCTGTGTATGAGCGTTTTGCGTGCTGCGGAGATGGAGCACAAAAAACCGGACAGCGAATATCACCAGGTCTCGGCGCCGGCGGCGTGGCGCAGACTGGAAGCCTTGTGTGCTGTGGATGACGGCGAAGCCCGTAGCCGTATCCGGCATGCCTGCGGGTACGCAGCATCGACCAATACAGCGATAGTGTATGAGTATTTGCAGCGCGGTCTGAGCGATGTTGCCCCGGTGCTTTGCTGCGACGCCGGTTATCGTGTTCTGGATATGAGCGCAGAAAACCCGGACATGAGCGCGGAAATGACAGACGACAGTGCGCTTTTTGCAGCATACATCGATGCGCAATTGCCTGGTGGTCAGTGCGCGGTCGGTCGTTATCTCGAGGAGCGCCCGTTTTATTCCAGCGATGCATTTGCAGCCGGGAAGGGTGCAAGACGCAGCGTGCATTTGGGTCTTGATCTTTTTGCACCGGCAGGTACGCCGGTGTATGCGCCTGTCGATGGCATTGTTCATAGTTTCGCCAACAACACAGGGCGTCTTGACTACGGCCCGACGATTATTCTCGAGCACCGGGTCCCGGCGCATGATCCCACGATCAGTTTTTATACCCTTTACGGTCACCTGAGTGCTGAATCCCTGGCGGGTCTTGAACCGGGTCAGGTATTCAAGGCCGGATCGCAGATTGCATCCCTGGGCGAGCCACCAGTGAATGGTGACTGGCCGCCGCATGTTCATTTTCAGGTCATGAGTGAGCTGTTGGGCCGGCGGGGAGATTTCCCGGGCGTTGCCAGCGTGGACGAGCTGGGTTTCTGGCGCGGTCTGTGTCTGGATCCGAACCTGGTTTTGCGCTTGCCGATTCCCTGCACGACTGACACTGCACACGCTAAAACGGATCATGGATGCGAAATCACATAGCGCAATGTGTCTGGAGACAGTTTGATGAATGAAGAGCAAAAAGAACGCGACGAATTGCGCAAACGCTTCGAGGAAGAGGCCATGGGTCTGGCCAATGCCAAATATTACTCGACCAGCAAAGCCGATCGCACCTATAGTTGGCACCTGTTTGATGCAGGTGGGCTCGGTTATCTTGCGTTGACATACGAAGGTCAACACAGCGGCTGGGGACGCCGCTGGTTCGATAATCTGGAGCATACCGGCTCGCTGGTTGTCGATACCGACAAATCCTGAAAGGGGAGATTAGGAGATTTGCATATTTGACTGGCCTGCTGGCCGCGGCATTGCTTTGTTTGCAGGGCTGCGATACCGGTTCACAACCCGGCGTGGCGCAGGAAGCACCGATGGCCGCTACCGATACCGGTATTCAACGGCCCAGGTTTGAGGTCACAACCGACGAAACCTTTTCCGCCGCGGATATTCCCGCTTATGCCGGCGATCATGCGGACATATACGCGCATATCGATGCCAACGTGGACAAACATGTTGCCCAGCTGCAGCGCTGGGTACGACAGCCATCGGTCAGCGCGCAAAGTATCGGAATCCAGGAAATGGCAGAGATGGTCCGCAGCGATTTCCTTGAGCTCGGGTTTTCAGAAGCCGAGTTGGTTGAAACCGATGGCCACCCCGGTGTGTGGGGCTATTACGATGCCGGTGCCGATACGACGCTCATAATGTACTTCATGTATGACGTACAACCGGTCAACCCCGAGGATTGGGAGACCCCACCGTTCGAAGGCAACATCGTCGATCATGAACTTGGCCGGGTATTGATGGCGCGTGGCGCGACAAATCAAAAAGGGCCGGAACGGGCGGTACTGAATGCCCTGTCATCCGTTATTGCTGTGCGCGGATCCCTGCCGGTCAACCTCATGATTGTTGCAGAGGGTGAAGAAGAGCTTGGTTCGCCACACTTCCCGCAGATCGTCGACAAATATGAAGACCGCATGCGCCAGGCAGATGGCGTGTTTTTCCCGTTCAATTCTCAGGACACCATTGGCGAAATAACCATGCCGTTGGGTGTAAAGGGTATCAACTATTGGGAAATGGAGGCAAAAGGCGGTGACTGGGGCGGGCCGCAGGTTGCGGAAATTCACGGATCGCTGAAAATCATTGTCGACTCACCCGTATGGCGCCTGGTTCATGCCCTGGGGACGATGACCAGCGAGGATGGAAACACGATCCTGATCGATGGCTACTATGATGATCTGCGCGGGCCCAATGACGAGGAAAGCCGTCTGATCAACAGCATGGCTGCCGACCGCGACGATACCCGATCCCAACGGGCGCTGGGTGTGTCCAGATGGGTCGATGGTTTGACAGGTGTCGATGCCATCATCGAAGCGATGTATTTGCCCAGCCTGAATATCGATGGCATCTGGGGCGGTTACACAGGTGTAGGCACCAAGACCATTCTGCCGCATATGGCCACTGCGAAAGTCGATTCGCGTTTGCCACCCGGTGTGGATCCACAAAAGATGATGCAACGGGTGCGTTCACACCTGGACAGGCACGGCTATGAGGATATCGAAATTCGTCAGCTGGGTGGCTACCCGGCTGCACATACATCGGTGAGCAGCGATCTGGTGCAAGCGAGCATTGGCGTGTTCAACAAATACGGGATTACGCCAAAGGTCAATCCGTGGATAACCGGTAGCGCTCCGTTTTACCAGTTCTCGTCACGCCTGGAGCTGCCGATGGTCTTCACCGGCATGGGGTACGGTACCGGCGCTCATGCGCCAAACGAATTCATGGTCATGGAACCAAAAGAGGGCTCCGGCATAAAGGGCCTTGCGGGTATCGAAAAATCCTATGTAGATATTCTGTACGCGCTGGCAGACGCAGCCGCGGCGCGTTAGTGCGCTGCGGGTGACTCGCCGGTGTCTGCGCTCTCGGCCATGGGACCACCAAACCGGCTGCCAAAGAAGTCACCCGCATTCCACTGCGGGCGGCGCTCATTGTTCGCCAGCGCATAACCGATCAGCCAGTTTGCCTGGGTAAATGTACGCGTCGAATCGATGTCAAACGGTCGATCGAGGTCATCAGAGGGTTTGTGATAGTGGTTTGAAAAGAATTTTCCGAATTCTTCTGCGCCATTGACGCTCGGGTCGGTCGACTTCCAGCCGGGCACCAGGAATATTGACGGTATGCCCTTGCGCACGAATGAATACTGATCGCTGCGAATGAATATCACTTCCTCCGCCATCGGATCCGGGCTCAGCGACAGGCCAACGCGAGCAATCGCATCGCGCATGATGCCCGATATGCTCGAATGTTCTTCACCGAATGCGATGACATCGGATAGCGGGTAGAGCATCAATGGCATATCGAGATTGACATTGGCGACAATCGAGTCGATGGGAACCGTCGGATAGCTTGCGTAGTAATCTGAACCCAGTAAACCGACTTCCTCTGCCGATACCGCCGCAAACAAAACCGAACGACGCGGTTTTGTATCCATTCTGGAAAACGCACGTGCTACTTCCAGCATGACAGCGATACCTGCGGCGTTGTCATAGGCGCCGTTATAGATTTTGTCGCCATCCACTTCTGCGCCAATGCCAATATGATCCAGGTGTGCCGTGAAAATGACGTTTTCGTTTTTGAGTGCCGCGTCGGATCCCGGCAACCGGCCGATGACATTGGCTGCTCGCGTTTCTTCGTGTGTGTGTTGTTGTCTGAGCGTTACCGATACCGGCAGATCAAAACCCTGCGCAACGCCATCTCGCGCCGCTGCGAAGATTTGTTCTACACTTTTCTCGGCCCCGGCGAACAATTTTTCAACCCCTTGCGGGCTGATGTATGCAGCGTTTTTGAGTTGCGGAAATACACCCTGCGGTTCGCCTTGTTTGTCGAGGAATCTCATGCTTGTCCGGAACTTGTTCGCTCGTACCGAATCCTCCCACGGGTTGCGTTGCATGCGCTCTGGTGTCTGCAGGGAAATAGAGCCAACGGCACCCGCTTCAACCAGGTTTTTCATTTTGACCTTTGACGACGAGTAATAGGCGCGCTGGTTATGATCAAAGGTTTGCGGCGCGCCACCAATAACAACAGCACTTTTTCCTGTCAGATCCAGGCCCTCAAAATCGTTGT
>CBDUSC010000008.1:0-17803 GCA_965369735.1 uncultured bacterium | reverse complement strand
AAGCATTTCGGCACGCTGTACGACAGGAATACGACTCGCTTGCGCGGCGACCACCTCGGGGTTGTCCTCACTGACCGCACTGGACACGACAACTACGTCAACATTGTCGACATGTTTCGAATCGTGACCGATACCGATTCGGGCGCCAAGATCAGCAAGTCGCCGGGTAACCGCATTCTCTCGCAAGTCGGATCCGCAAACCTCGTAGCCAAGATTGATCAGCACTTCGGCAATGCCGCCCATACCGACACCACCGATACCGATAAAATGGATGCGATTGATTTTGCGCATACGATCAGGCATGTCGTGGCGCTCCGTTTTCGACCGCCGCGAGGCAAGCCTGCACCACTGATTCGACGGCATTTGGCATTGCCAGATCGCGCGCCCGGCGCGCCATGTCCAGCAAATGATGACGGCTGGCAAGCAGATCCTCGAGCGCCGCCGCGAGTGTCTGCGCATTGAGTTCTGATTCCCGAATCAGAACGGCGGCCCCGGCATCGACCAGGTAAGCTGCATTGTGTGTTTGATGATCATCAACCGCGAACGGGAATGGCACGAGCACCGATGCAGCACCAACCGCTGCCAGTTCAAACACGGTCAGCGCACCCGCGCGGCAAACTACGAGATCGGCCCAGCTATATGCGGCAGCCATATCATCGATAAACGGCTCGACGCGGGCTTCGACACCTGCGTCCCTGTATGCATCCTGCGCAATTTGCAGGGTGCGTTCACCCGCCTGGTGCAAAATTTGCGGTCTCTGCGTGGCATCGAGCATGGCACAGGCCTGGGCAACGGTTTTGTTCAATATCAACGCGCCCTGACTACCCCCCAGTACCAGCAGGCGCAACTGCCCAACTCGATTCGCAAAACGTATTTCCGGCGGTTCCGCAGCAACAATGTCATCCCGCACCGGGTTGCCAACCTGCTGCGTTCTAATCGCTGATGTTTTTCCCGGAAAACTTTCGGGAAACGCTTCAAGCACGATGTGGGCAAACCGCGACAGCACGCGGTTAGTCATACCGGCAACTGAATTCTGCTCATGTATCACCAACGGTTTGCGCAACATCCACGCCGCGAGACCGCCTGGACCGGATACAAAACCACCGAGACCAAGCACCATCGCCGGTCTCCGGCGCCAAACGATCAGCAGCGACTGCATCAATGCAAGCAAAAGCCTGAATGGCGCAAGCACCCAGGTCAGCAGACCTTTGCCACGCAAACCCGACACCGAGATCCACTCGATCGGGATACCGGTACCCGGTATGACCCGCGCTTCGAGACCACGCCGTGTGCCCAGCCAGATCACTTCACAGGAACGTTCGCGTAGCGCAGTGGCGACGGCCAGCGCCGGGAATACGTGTCCACCGGTACCGCCTGCCATGATCAGGATGGGTCGGGCAATCATGACCGGCGCCTCCTGGTCTTTCGGGTAACAGGCCGGCTGAACTGACTGACTTCATAATCGATACGCAGCAACACACCTATGCAGGCGCAGGTAACCAGCAAGCTGGATCCGCCATAACTCAACAGCGGCAGCGTCAGACCCTTGGTCGGCAACAGGCCCATGTTGACCCCGATGTTGATCACTGCCTGCATACCAAGCCATATCCCGATACCGGTTGCTAAAAAAGCCTGGAAGTCGCAACCAACATGAGCGGCGCGACGTCCCAGGCAAAGTGCTCTCCAAACCAGCACGGCAAATAATGCAATCGTGAACGCGGCACCCACGAAACCGAGCTCTTCGGCTAACACTGCAAACACAAAATCGGTATGCGCTTCCGGTAAATAAAATAACTTTTGTACGCTGTTACCCAGACCAACCCCGAACCATTCACCACGGCCGATCGCGATGAGTGACTGGGTGAGCTGGAAACCCGAGTCATACGGGTCACCCCAGGGATTCAGGAAACCGGTAAGGCGGCGTATGCGGTATGGCGAACTCATGGCTATCGCTACGAGCGCGGTAACGGCCACAACCAGTAGCACTGCGAAATCACGTATGCGCACACCACCGACAAACAACAAACCCAGCGCAGTCACAACCAGAACAGTGGCTGCTCCAAAATCCGGTTCGGCAAGCAACATCACACTGGCCAGCGCGACAAACAGCATGGGCTTCAAAAAACCAATAAATCGCTCGTTGAGTTCCGCCCGGTGTCTGACGATGTACCCGGCGAGATACATGATGACCAGGAGACGTGCGGGTTCTGATACCTGCAAACCTATCGGTCCAAGTCTCAGCCAGCGCGTGCTGCCATTGACTTCATGCCCTACACCCGGCAGCAATACAACCGCCAGTAAAAGCAATGCCAGGATCATCAGCATCAAACTGCTGCGCTCCCAAACGATCGTGGGTACTACGGCGAAGAACAAGGCGGCGCCAAAACCAAGCAGAAGAAATATCGATTGCCGACCGAGATAGAAAAATGGCTGGCCCAATTCGCGTTCGCCAATAGACAGTGACGCCGATGTCAGCATCACGATACCCAAAAGCAACAGACCGGCAGACGCGACCAGCAAAACGGTATCGGGTACAAAACCGTTGTCATGCATCATCGTTTGGCTGCGCACATTCATTTGAGCAGCTCCGTTACCTGGTGCACGAAGACCTCACCACGCTCTGCAAAGCTGCCAAACATATCCAGGCTGCTACAGGCTGGAGACAACAACACGGTGTCACCACTCCGGGATATGTCCTTCGCGGTGCGCACCGCTTCATCCATGCTTGCAACCTGATGAATGTCCGCCGCACTTCCAATCGCTGACTGTATTTCACCCGCATCCCTGCCAAGCAAAATTACGGCGCGCGTCTTTTCTCCAAGAGCCCGGACCAGCGGTGCAAAGTCGGCATCTTTTGCGATACCCCCGGCAATCAGTATCAGCGGGCCCGGCAAACCGGAAACCGCTGCAACCGTGGCGGCGACATTGGTTCCTTTTGAGTCGTTGATCCAGCGCACACCATCTGTATCGGCTACCAGTTGGCAGCGGTGCGGAAGACCATCGAAGGTTTTCAACACGTTCAGCGCATGCTTCAGCTCAATGACGCCAAATGCGTTGACAATCGCCAGCGCCGCAAGCGCATTCGCAACATTGTGGCGACCGGGCATTGCCAAACCTGAAACGGGCATGAGTTTTTCATCGCCTCTTGCCAGCCAGAAATTCTCGTCACCTGGTTGCGCAGCAACAAGGCCAAACTGATTCTTCGATGGCTGATCGAGGGCAAAACTGATCGTTGAAACATCGACATGTGTTTGCGAAGCCACCTTGTCATCCCGGTTTACAACCGCGCTTTGACAGCCGTCGTATATCCGCGCCTTGGATTGCGCGTACTCGGTTACAGATGAGTAGCGATCCAGGTGATCGGGGGAAACATTCAATACGCAGGCAACCTGTGCTGTCAGTGAGTGCGTCCTTTCAAGCTGAAAACTCGACAACTCGAGCACGTATGCATCGGGTTCGGAGTTTTCTATCAGGTCAAGGACGGGCGTACCCAGGTTGCCACCGGCTCGTACCCGTTTCTGGCTTGCAGCCAGCATCTTTGCCACCAGCACGGTCACGGTGCTCTTGCCATTGGATCCTGTAATGGCAACGATGGGCGCGGTTGTCGCAGCACAAAATAGATCAATATCACTAGTCACCCGCAGACCGCGATCGATCGCAGCCTTTACCAACGGTTCATCCAGTGCGATACCGGGAGACACCACGAGCTGATCGGCCTGATCGAGTAACGCTTGATCAAACGTTCCCAGCTTGACCACTGCAGGCAGACCCTCTTGCTCCAGTGATGCCAGCGCCGGCGGCGCGGCGCGATTATCGACAACGATCACATCATCGCCGCGGGCACAAAGAAACCGCGCACAGGACAAACCGGTTGCACCCAGACCTACCACCAGGCTGCGGCAACGCACACCACTGGCGACCGGCTCGCCGCGATGCATCAGTTCCTGTTTTATTTGCTGCGCAAAATGCATTTATCGAATCTTCAATGACGAAAGACCCACGAGAACCAGAATCACCGTGATGATCCAGAACCGGACAATGACTTTTGGCTCCGCCCAGCCCTTTAGCTCAAAGTGGTGATGCAGCGGGGCCATGCGAAACAGGCGCTTCCCGGTCAACTTGAATGATGCGACCTGGAGAATTACCGAAACCGTTTCCATCACGAACACGCCGCCCATGATCGCGAGTACGAGTTCCTGGCGGACGATGATCGCGATCAGCCCGAGCGCCGAACCCAGTGACAATGCACCGACATCACCCATGAATACCTGGGCCGGATAAGTATTGAACCAAAGAAACCCGAGACCGGCGCCGGCGAGCGCCGAACAAAAAATCAACATCTCTCCGGCGCCGTTTATGTAGGGAATCCCCAGATACTCGGAAAAATTCAGATTGCCGGTGGCATACGCGAAAATTCCGAGTGCGGCGCCGACCAGAACCGTTGGCATAATTGCCAAACCGTCAAGACCATCGGTCAGGTTGACGGCATTGCTGGTACCAACGATGACAAAATATGAAAACACGACATAAAACCAGCCCATTGGGATCACAAGATCCTTGAAGAACGGGATCAGCAACGCCGTTTCCACCGCCGGGTTTTCTGCGTTTACATACAGAAAAATAATTGCCGTCAGCGCAACCACTGACTGCCAGAACAACTTGGCTTTTGCCGACATACCGCGTGAGTCTTTCAGCACCAGTTTTTCGTAGTCGTCTACAAAACCGATGACGCCAAACGCAAACGTTACGCCGACGGCAACCCAGACGAACCGGTTGCCAAGATCAGACCAAAGCAGTGTGCTCAGGAGAATGGCGATCACGATCAAGGCACCACCCATGGTCGGTGTGCCAGCTTTTAATAAATGAGTCTCCGGGCCCAGCTCACGCACATGCTGCCCAATCTGGCGCGTGCTGAGATGACGAATCATCAATGGACCAACGATGAACGAGATCGCCAGCGCGGTCAGCGCGCTGAGGATTGCGCGAAACGTCAGATAACTGAATACGTTGAACCCGCTATCGAATCGCGTCAGATAATCGGCGAGATAAAGCAACATCCTGTCAGCCCCCCCTGGTATCGCCCCGTAGTGCATCCACAACACGCTCCAGATGCATGCTGCGCGATGCTTTGATTAAAATAGTGATCCCCGCGGCGTCCACCGCGGTATCGATATCTCTGCTTATGGTTGATACCAGGCTATGGATGTCGGCATCGAAAACCGCCCGATCACCAAATGACTCAGCTGCCAGCCGCGACAGATCCCCGGTGCAGTAGAGCCGATCAATACCACTGGTTTTTGCCAGGCGACCAGTATCGGCATGCTGTTGTGCCGAATCATCACCGAGTTCAGCCATATCACCCATGACAAGCCAGGTAGATCCGCCCGTAGCAGTAATGCTGGCCAGGTAGTCGATAGCGGCGGCAAAGGAAAACGGATTCGCGTTATAGCTGTCGTCAACAAGCTGCGCCCCCGATCGGCCCGGGAATCGTTGCATGCGACCGGCCACCACGCCCATTTTGCACAAACCGGCAGTGATGATTGACAGCGGCTGACCCTGGGCGTGCGCAGCTGCTGCCGCTGCCAATGCGTTCATGACATTGTGCACGCCGGGTACCGGCAACCGGACATCAGCTTCGCCATCGGGTGTCTGCAAACGGAATTCGATATGCGTGGCACTCGCGCGAATGTCACTGGCACTGACATCAGCCGGGTTTTCTATCCCGAAACTGACGACGCGCCGCTCACCGGCAATCTCCAGCCATAGCGATGCGTATTCATCGTCATTATTGATGACAGCGATACCCGTATGCGCCAGGCCCTGCAGGATTTCTCCTTTTGCCTGTGCTACGCGTTCGATGCTGCCGAATCCTTCGACATGCGCCGCCGCTGCATTGGTTATCAGTGCAATATCGGGTTGCGCGATCGTGCTCAGGTATCCGATTTCGCCCGCATGATTGGCGCCGAGTTCGATAATGGCAAACTGATGACGCTGATCGAGTTCGAGCAGCGTCAGCGGTAGACCAATTTCGTTGTTGAAATTGCCTTTTGTCGCGTGCGTATCACCTGCCAGTGAAAAAATAGCACAGAGCATTTGCTTGACTGTGGTTTTTCCATTGCTGCCAGTCACGCCAATGACCGGGATATCGAATCCCTGGCGCCAGGCACGTGCGAGATCCCCCAAAGCGCGTCGTGTGCTATCAACTGCAACCTGTGCCAGGCTGCTATCCTGGATTTCTTCCACCAGCGCCCCGGCTGCACCGCAAGTTTCTGCAGTCGCGACATATTCGTGACCGTCGTGCCTGGGTCCTCGCAATGCGACAAACAACTGATCGCAAGCAAGATTTCTGGAGTCCGTATTCACGCCGGAATACTCACGGTCTGCACCGTGGAGTGGGCTCGATAACGTCGCTGCAACTTCTGACAACATACCGAAACTCACAACCCTGCCCCCAGCCCGATGCCAAGAACCTGAGCCACTGTTTCCCGATCGCTGAAATGGCGACGTTCGGTACCGGTAATCTGGTAGTCCTCGTGACCTTTACCCGCCACGAGCACGCAGTCGCCTCGCACGCTGCTTTCTATGGCATGCGTGATCGCGGTAAGCCGATCGCGTTCGACGACATAGTCCGCGTCGTCGGGAAAGCCGGCAATGATGTCTGCAACAATACGGTCGGCGTTTTCGCTACGTGGGTTGTCATCGGTAATCACAATATGATCTGCGTAATCGGAGGCTGCCTCGGCCATCAGGGGTCGTTTGCCGCTGTCGCGCTCGCCACCGCATCCAAATACGCACCACAAGGCACCACGACAGGTTCCCCGCAGTGCGATCAACGCCTGGCGCAATGCATCAGGTGTATGCGCGTAATCGACAATCACCAGCGGCGCATCTGCAGCGGCCAGCATTTCCATGCGACCGGGTGGCGCCGTCAGCGCCTCCAGGGCCGGTAACACCCTGGTCTGTGAATAGCCGGATCCAAACAGCACTGCCAGCACAAGACCGAGATTGATCACGTTGAAGTGACCAACAAGGCGCGTTTGGAATACGCCACTGCCAAAATCACCATCAAAGCGCACAGCCAGACCTTCGCCGCCGGTATCCTCTGCACGCACACGCAAAACCGACACATGCGACGGTAGTTCCATGTCGCAGTCGGTCACTGCAATAATCTGTTTTGCTACCGCCTGGTCGAGCAATCCACGTCCAAACGCATCGCTTGCGCAAATTACTGCAAGCGACTGGTCTTCAATCGCGAATAAACGTGACTTTGCCGCGGCGTATGCCGATTCGCTGCCGTGATAGTCGAGGTGATCACGGCTGAGATTCGTAAATACGGATGCATCAATGCGCACGCCGGCGATTCGATCCTGATCCAGCGCATGCGACGAGACTTCCATTGCAATGGATTTGGCGCCGCCATCACGCAGCTCGGCGAGACGTCGATGCACGCCAATGCAGTCCGGGGTTGTCAGCTCTCCCGCCTGCAAGCTGTCGACGCGACCATGACCAAGCGTGCCGACAAGACCGGCAGGGACACCCATGTACTCAAGCGCATTGGCGAGCAGCCAGGTGCAGGTCGTTTTACCGTTGGTGCCGGTAACAGCGATCACGCGCAGCGCATGTGATGGTTCACCAAAAAACCGGTCCGCAAGCAGCCCGAGGCGCTGCCCCAGATCCGGGACTTTTATCGCTGGTACATCATCAGGCACAGCTACTGCAAGTTGGTCGCGGGTCGGCTCCCAGGCAATAGCGGCTGCGCCTTTTTGCAAGGCATCCTGTACAAAGTCCAGACCGTGGCGGGTCCTGCCCCGGCACGCAAGAAACAGGCAACCAGGATGTATGTTGCGGCTGTCCAGGCTCATATCCGTGATGGCAACCGATGCAAACGCATCGGGCACCAGGCCTGCGAAAAGATCGCCAAGCGTCCAGCCTGTGGCTTTTTGCTGTGCGGCCATCACTGTGTGCTCATTGCCTGTATGACCGGACCATCACCGGTGATATCGGTATCAAGCATGTCGGGCGCCACGGCCATCAGCCGCAATGCGCCAGCGGATATCTGAGCAAAAACCGGGGCCGATACCTCGCCACCGTAGTATTTGCCACTGGTCGGCTCGTTGATGACCACCACCGTAGCGAGACGTGGCGAACTGGCGGGTACCAGGCCGGCAAACACTGCAATGTATTTGTCGGTTGAATAACCACCAGCCGTAAATTTCCAGGATGTGCCGGTCTTGCCTGCCACCCGGTATCCGGCAACTGCTGCTCGCTGGCCGGTCCCGCCGCGACTGACTACCGACTTCATCATTTCCACCACGTCGGTCGCAGTCTGACTGCTGACGACCTGGTAACCGTCGGGCATTTCGCTTTCTGGTTGATCGACCCGAACAAAGGTCACAGGGTTTAGCATGCCATTGCTGCCAAGGCTGGCGTACGCCTGCGCCAGTTGCAGCGGAGTAACGGACAAGCCATAGCCATAAGAGAGAGTTGCCCGGCTGATCTCACGCCAGTGCGCAAAATTACTCAGCAAACCGGCCGACTCACCGGGGAAACCGCTGGCTGTCAACTGACCCAGCCCAAAGCCATCCAGCGTTCGCCAAAGCTGTTCGGAATCAAGTGACAAAACAACCTTGCTTGCACCGACATTGCTCGATTTCATCAGCAAGGTCGCCAAGTCTATTTCACCAAGGTTGTGATGATCTTCGATGAGTTTTTTGCCAACGCGGATGTAACCCGGGGAGGTGTCGATTATCGATCCCCGGTGATACTGACCGCTCTCCAGGGCAGCGGCCAGGATCAACGGTTTGATACTGGAACCCGGTTCAAAAATGTCGGTGACTGCGCGGTTGCGATAACGCGCCGCACTCAGCTCGGCCCGGTTGTTCGGGTTGAACGATGGCTGATTGACCATGGCGATAATTTCACCGGTTGCTACATCGAGTACCACCACAGAACCGGACAATGCATTGAAGCTGATGATCGCAGCCTTCAGCTCCCGGTACGCAAGATACTGAATCCTGAGATCGATACTCAGGAACAAGTCTTTGCCAGGACGCATCGGGCTTATGCTTTCAACGTCTTCAACAACTCTTCCAAGCCGATCTTTCAATACCCGTTTTGTACCGTTCTCGCCATTCAGCCATTCGTTGTAAGCAAGCTCGATACCTTCCTGTCCATCGTCATCGATATTGGTGAAACCCAACACATGACCGACTACCTCTCCCGCCGGGTAATAACGGCGATATTCGCGCTGGCTATAAACGCCCGGGATATCCAAATTGGTAACCTGACGCGCACGCTCCGGCGACAGGTGGCGTTTTAGATACACAAATTCTTTATGTATGTGAGATGTGATCAGGCGCAGGATTTCGTTCTGGTCTCGCCCCAGCAAGCGCGCCAGTTGAGGGATCTGATCGACTGCTTCCGCGAGCTCAGCCGGGTGCGCCCAAATGGAGTCCACGGGTGTGCTGATTGCAAGCGGCTCACCATTCCTGTCCAGTATCGATCCGCGGTTTGCAGTTATGACCTCCACCCGCAGGTGGCGCGCATCTGCCTGTTTGTTCAGAAATTCATTGTCCAGCACCTGCAACTGTAATGAGCGAGCGACGAGCACAACAGCTGCGAGAAAAAACACCGTGATGACAACCAGCGAACGCCGTGCAAATGACTTTTCAAAACGGGTACGTGTTTCCCGCTGATGACTCATGGCTGCACCACCATCAATTCATCCGAGCTCGGGATTGTCATACCAAGATCATCACGGGCAATTTTTTCAATACGTCCATGTGTTGCCCAGGTGCTTTGTTCGATCTGCAGACGGCCCCACTGGATATCGAGTTCGTCGCGTTGCTTGTTCAATTGTTGCAGCTCGTGGAACAGGCGCCGCGCTTCATGCCTGCTGTACACGGCACCGATCGACGATGTCAGGACTGCGACCCATAACACCGCAATGACCAGCCATTGTTGTCGATGAGTCATGCCGGCGCCTCCACCGATATGCGTTCGGCAATCCTCAACACCGAGCTGCGTGCCCTGGGGTTACGTGCGATTTCGGCATCTGATGCGCGTATCGCGCGCCCGATCAGGCGCAAATCCGGTTGCGCTTCCGGGGGAATATCGGGCAACCCCGCGTATACGGGATCGCCGCGCGCATGATCACGAAAAAACCGCTTTACCATGCGGTCTTCAAGTGAATGAAAACTGATGACACAGAGCCGGCCACCCGCAGCCAGGAGATCCATTGCCTCTGCCAACCCGTCCCTGAGTTGCTCAAGCTCCATATTGATAAAAATCCTGATTGCCTGGAAGCTGCGGGTTGCCGGATGTTTTTTAACTCGACCGGCTCGACCCGGCCGGCTTACCGATGCAATCAAATCGGCCAGCTGGGTCGTTGTCGTAATCGCCGTGTTCGCACGAGTCTCAACAATTGCCTGTGCGATACGGCGTGCATTCTTTTCCTCGCCGTAATGGCGCAATACCCTGGCGATTTCTTTCTCATCTGCACCGCTTAACCATTCAGCGGCACTTTTCCCACTCGTGTTATTCATGCGCATATCCAGCGGTCCTTCGTGCTGAAAGCTGAAACCGCGTGAAGCCGTATCAAGCTGCGGGGATGAAACACCGAGATCGAGCAAAATGCCGTCGACTTTGCGCTCACCCAGGAATTCACCGAGCAACGCACGCATGTCGCCAAAGGCTCCATGAAAAATCTTGAATCGAGCATCATTTTCCAACATTTGCCGCCCGGATTGCACCGCGTCCGGATCTCTGTCCAGCGCCACCAGGCGCCCGTTTTTCCCCAGTCGTTTGAGAATTTCCATGGCGTGACCGCCCCGCCCAAACGTTCCATCGACATAAATACCGTCTTCCCTGATCGAGAGCCCATCCAGTACTTCAGCAAGAAGTACCGGTTCGTGGTCTCTCACTGCCGCGCCCTACAGCGACAGGGTTGCGAGTTCAGATGGCAGACCGCCGTCACCGTCGTCTTCTGCGAGCCATTCGTCGCGACGATCTGTCCAGCGGGATTCATCCCAAAGCTCGAACTTGTTGCCCTGTCCGATCAGGATCGCCTGTCTTTCCAGACTGGCGAATTCGCGCAATTCCTTGGGGAGTAACAGGCGACCGTTTCCGTCAAGTTCAACTTCGGTGGCATAACCGACCATGAGCCGCTGCAAACGCCGGGCCTGTTTGTTCAGGCTTGGCAACCGCACCAGTTTGCGTTCGATTTCCTCCCAGGCCGGCAACGGATAGATCAGGAGGCAATAATCCCGATCCACAGTCACCACCAACTGACCACCGCATCGTTCGGCAATACGCTCCCGGTACCGGGTGGGTATTGCCATCCGGCCCTTGGCATCCAGAGTCACTTTGTTAGCACCGCGAAACATGATCAGAGAGTGGGCTTCTTACCCCAGTTTTCCCCACTTTTATCCACTTTTCGACACTATATTGAGAGCCCAGACCCGGTGTCAACCACAAATCACGATTTTTTTAACTAGGACAGGCACTTAGACGCGAAATGACAAGCAAAAAATGAGAAAACCCAACCTTCTTACAGGCTAAATATCAGCAGCTTAAGAGTGCTTCCTGAAAAAGGACTTGAAGTGAAAAAAAAGTGTCATTCCGGAGGAGAAAAACGGGAGAAAAGTGGGAGTCGGCCGATAAGCCGGGTTCTGTCGCGGACAATCATTCATCTGGGACCGGCGTCGCCACCGGCCTCAAGCAACCTACCCGGAAGCTGTGCGGGCCACACACCGCAGCCGAAGCTGCATGCTTCCCTATTTGGTCTTGCTCCAGGTGGGGTTTACCTAGCCGCGGAATGTTGCCACCCGCGCGGTGCGCTCTTACCGCACCCTTTCAGCCTTACCGGCACCCGAAGGTGCTTTGGCGGTTTACTTTCTGCTGCACTTTCCGTGGGCTCACGCCCCCCAGGCGTTACCTGGCACCCTGCCCTATGGAGCCCGGACTTTCCTCTGCAGACATGCTACAGCGATTGCCTGGCCGACTCCTGGCGCACACCCTAGTCAAAAGAGCCGGCAAGCTCAAGACCCAACTGCAATCCGGCGCACCGAATCGAGTCAGCGCTCGTCGTCACCGGGACCCGGCGCATCCGGTTGTGATTGACTCAGATCCATGGCGCGCGAATACACCTGGTTTTTGCGTCTGCCGGTAATCTCCGCGGCGATTCTGACCGCCTTGCTCAACGGCAGCTCGGTCATCAACGCGCTCAGGACCCGATCCAGCTCCTCGTCATCCTCGGATTTCCCGGCATCATCATCACCGGCAACGAGCAAAACAAATTCGCCGCGTGTGGCGTTGGCTTCTATGGCCAACTGCCCCGCAAGGCTCTCCAGCGGACCTGCGCGAAACTCCTCGAACATCTTGGTCAGCTCGCGCGCAACGACCGCACGGCGCTCCGGCCCAAATATGCGAATACAGTCATCCACGAGTTCCACAATACGATGCGGTGCTTCGTAAAAGATGATCGTGCGTGTCTCGTGTCGCAAAGTATTCAACAACGTGCGGCGCGCCTTTTTTTTGCTTGGTGGAAAACCCTCGAAAACGAACCTGTCAGACGGAAGACCCGCTGCGGACAATGCTGCAATGGCAGCGCAGGCACCCGGGATGGGGACAACATCCAGCCCGGCATCACGAACCGCACAAACGACCCGGTAACCCGGATCGCTGATCAGCGGCGTACCGGCATCGCTGACCAGCGCTACGGAATCACCCTGTTTTATGCGCTCAATAATCTCCGGGGCACGTTTTTGCTCATTGTGCTCATGCAACGAAACACATTTCGTGTCTATCCACAGTTTGCGCAGCATGGCGCCGGTACGCCGCGTATCCTCAGCGGCGACGAGCGTGACATCAGCCAGGGTATCGCGCGCGCGCTGCGATATATCGGCGAGATTGCCGATGGGTGTCGCGACGACGTAAAGCTTTCCGGTTTCTTCCTTCACTATGGCACTATTGCTCTTTTCGCGAGTGATCAAAGGCCAGCGATCAATGGACGCGCGGCCATCCTGCAACGGAGAGTATTGTTGATGCCAAGGCAGATGCAAGCCAGGTTTTTCTGGCGCACTGGTGTGATTCTGGCTTTTATCGCTGGTGCGAGCGCCTGCGGGCCGACGGTGATTCGCCCGGATGATGCGCCACAACAGGAAACACTGGCGGAACAGGCGTCGATGAGTGGTGATCATCGGGCTGCCGCACAGAAATACGATGATCTCGCGCGCCGGGCCAGTGGATATATACGCACTCGTTACCTGCTCCGTGCCGGCCGCGAATGGTATGCCGCGGGTGACCGGGCTCGTGCAAGGCGCAACCTGGTAGCAGCAAAAGGACCGTTCGACGATTCAGCAAACATGATCCGCGCACCCCTCGCAGCGCGGCTTGCGATCGATGACGGCAATTTTGACCAGGCGCTCGACTATCTGGCCGAGATACCTCGAAATTCGCCTGCGCATGTACTTACCGATGCCGCTACAGTCAGGGCCGATGCCTATTTTGGATCCGGTCGCCCCGGCGATGCAGTCAATGCCATGCTCGAAGCAGAAACCTGGCTAAACAGCCCCGATGAAATACGCGCGCATTACCGGCTCATATGGGATGGTCTTGCACGAAGCAACATCGCGGATATCCAGCGCGATATTGGACGCGCCCGCGATCCGGTCATGCGCGGCTGGTTATCGCTGGGTCTGATTGCGGCCGGTGCGCAAAACAATCAAGTCAGCCTGAAGGCAGACCTCAACACCTGGCGCAGCGAATACCCGGGTCATCCGGCCAGTACGACACTTGTCAGCGACGTTTTGAGACGCTACCGGGCAGACATGCAGTTCCCTGGGAAGCTCGCACTGTTGTTACCGCTGAGCGGCAATCTGCAGGGCGCGGGCACCGCGATACGCGACGGTTTTCTGGCGGCCTGGTACCGGCATGACACCGATGATCCAAATGGCAATAACCCGGACAGACCGCAGATTCAAGTGTATGACACCGTTCAAAACGGGGCTGTCGACGCATATCGACAAGCGCTGATTGATGGCGCGGATTTCATTATTGGCCCGCTTAGCAAGCAAAATGCCGCCAGCATTGCAGACGCCAACACCGGCGAAACCCTGGTGCTTGTGCTCAATTATCTTCCGGAAAATATCGACGCCAATGGCGTTTTCCAGTTTGCGCTGGCGCCCGAGGATGAGGCACGGCAGGCTGCGGAGCGCATTATCGAAGATGGCCTGGTGCGCGGTGTTGCCCTGGTACCGGCAGACGAATGGGGACTGCGTTTGTTGAATACCTTTAACCAGCGAATGTATGAGCTGGGCGGCACCTTGCTCGATCATCGTGTATATGACCCGCAGTCACAGGACTACACGGCACCCATTACCAGTCTCTTGCATCTCGATGACAGCCAGCGCCGCGAGAGGACGCTGGCTGACAAACTTGATCTGAATATTCAGTTTGAGCCGCGACGACGGCAGGACACGCAATTCGTGTTCATCGCGGCACGATCCCGGCAGGCGCAGCGCCTGCAACCCCAACTCGACTTTCACTACGCGAACGACCTGCCGGTTTATGCAACTTCATCGGTCTTTGAACCGGGTCAAAAGAATAACAAAGACCTTGACGGTATCGTCTTTCCCGATATGCCGTGGGTCATGGGCAATCTGGCGGCCGCGCAAAACACAACACTGACAATCGACGAATACTGGCCAGGGCGTGGCGATCGACGCGCACGCCTGTACGCGATGGGATTCGACGCCTACCGCCTGGTCCCGGCGTTGCACAATCAGGAGCAACCCCTGGATATTCACATGCAGGGTGTCACCGGTGTATTGAGCATGGATGAAAATCTGCGAATACACCGCCAACTGAAATGGGCACGTATCGAAAATGGCCGGCCCATACCACTGATTTTTGATGAGGACCTTGGTCCGCTGGCAGGGATGCCAAATGAACAGGAAGAGCTCGATTGAACGCGGCCGTCGCGCAGAAGACACCGCACAAAAATACCTGATCGATCAGGGTCTGACGCTGGTGGCGCGCAACCACCGCTGCCGGTTCGGGGAGCTCGATCTTGTGCTAATCGACTATGGCACCCTGGATCCCGGTACCGTGAATTCCAACACCCTGGTCGTTGTCGAGGTACGCGCACGAAATGCCCGGGAACATGACCATCGCTACGCGACCGCTGCCGAAAGCGTCGATCGGCACAAACAAAACCGCATCATCATGGCCACCCGGCATTTACTACGCTGCTATCCGCGGCTCAACACGTACCCGATTCGATTTGATGTTCTGACCATCAATTTGCGAAACCAGAAAATCGATTGGATTCGAAATGCATTCACCCTGTAAGCGCAGACTCTGCTAGGCTTTACGGCAAGCCGAATCAACGAAATAGCCATGCCGCAAACCAAGTCACCAGAACAACGTGTCATTCAACATTTCAGCGATAGCATTGCGATCAAGCAACGCGCGCAAAACGATCTGCCGCCCGCGATTACGCGCGCCGCGCACATAATGACACGCTGTTTACTTGATGACGGGAAAATTCTGAGCTGCGGAAACGGTGGCTCAGCTGGCGACGCGCAACATTTTTCATCCGAGTTGCTGAATCGCTTTGAAATGGAGCGACCGGGACTGCCGGCCATGGCACTGACCACCGACAGCTCCACGCTGACCTCGATTGCCAACGATTATGCGTACGAGGACATATTTTCAAAACAGGTACGGGCATTGGGCCAGCCAGGTGATGTACTTCTTGCGATATCGACCAGCGGCAACTCCGAAAACGTCAATCGTGCAATCAAGGCTGCGCACGAACGCAAGGCTCATGTCGTTGCCTTGTCCGGCCGCAATGGCGGCGCCATGACTGCACTGCTGGATGCAGATGACGTGGAGATATGTGTGGCCGGTGACAATACGGCGCGTATCCAGGAAGTGCACCTGGTGGTCATTCATTGCATTTGCGATTTGATCGATCGCGAGTTGCTGGGCATTACAGACTGATCCCGGTCACTCATTCGTCGGCGACACAGACCGATGGCACACATCTCGAGCACATCTGAAAAATTCCTGGCACGGCTGCGATCCGTACTTGGTGATGCCCTGTTATGCAATGAAGCGGATTGCCTGGCATACAGCTATGACAACAGTCGCGGTGAATGTCTGCCAATGGCCGTTACCTTGCCATCGGATTCCGACCAGGTTCGCGAAATCATCATGGCATGTCATGCGAGCAAGGTTCCATTGGTTGCCCGTGGTCGCGGTACGGGCACCGCAGGTGCTGCGATCCCTCCGAAAAACGGTGTCGTCATTTCCTTTGAGCGCCTGGATCGCATTATCGCTATCGATACGGATAACCGTGTGGCGGTTGTCCAGCCTGGCGTCATCAACGCGGTACTGCAAGCCGCCCTCGCCGATCACGGTTTTTTCTGGCCACCCGATCCAGGGTCGGCAGCGTTTTGCACTATTGGTGGCAACCTTGCCTGCAACGCGGCCGGACCACGTACGGTGAAATACGGTACGCCGAGAGAAAACACGCTGGGCCTGCGCGCCATTACGGGTGATGGTTCAAGACTGCGTACCGGGTGCTATACGACAAAAGGAGTGGTCGGTTATGACTTCACGCGCTTGCTGATAGGGTCTGAAGGAACGCTGGCGGTGATCACTGAAGCGACACTAAAACTGACACCGCTCGCCGATGCAACACGAACTTTGCGTGTGGATTATGGTGATATCAATAGTGCCGCGCGCGCTGTATCCCAGATAATGGCACAACCGGTTATCCCGGCAGCGCTGGAGTTCATGGATTCTGCGGCAGTCGATCTGATTCGCGACCAGATTCATGATTTGTCACACCAGACCCGGGCGATGCTATTGATAGATGTGGATGGCAGCAGAGACGCGATGGATGGTGCCGTCAAGGCCATTTCTGTTGCTGCCCAAACCGATGGTCTCATTGCAGTGCATACTGCGTGCGACGACTCAGACAATAAAAACCTGTGGGCGGCGCGTAAAGCACTATCACCGGCGCTACGTGGCATTGCTGCGAAAAAAATCAGCGAAGATATCGTCGTTCCGGTCTCAAAACTGGCAGAGCTGATCAATCGTCTGGCGGATTTATCCAGTGAGCACGGCATCCATATCGTCAATTACGGTCATGCCGGGAACGGCAATATTCATGTCAATTTCCTTTTTGACCCGAATAATCCACAGCAATGCGATGCGGCGGATGTTTGCTTGAACGAACTGTTCCGAATGGTATTGCACCTGGGCGGTACATTGTCGGGCGAGCACGGTATTGGCCTCGACAAACGTCAGTTTGTCAGCATGGAAATCGAACCGGCGACGCTCGCGCTCATGAGACGGGTCAAAGACCAGTTCGACCCGGATGGAATTCTCAACCCGGGAAAACTTTTTCCGGACGAATAGAAAAATCTATTTGACGATTTTCAACTGCGGCCGTTTGTTGCCCGAACCATTTTTATCGCTAGCGCGATTCTCAGGCGGCGGCGGCTCGGCCTCTTCGCTGAAGATCATCCCCTGCCCTGTTTCACGTGCGTAAATACCCATGACAGCGGATACCGGTAGCACTACATCATGCGATTGGCCTCCGAATCGAGCCGAAAAGCTGATGTGCTCATTGCCGAGATCCAGACCATCCGTCGCCGTCCAGCTGACATTGAGAATTATTTTGCCGTCATTGATGTGCTGGGCCGGAACAGTCACACCATCCACCGCCACATCGACAACAAGATGCGGCGTATGACCGGCATCGGTCATCCACTCGTGCATCGCACGTATT
>CBDUSC010000007.1:0-20142 GCA_965369735.1 uncultured bacterium | reverse complement strand
CAAGCGTGAACTCACCACCAGGATAATCCTTGCGTCGAATGAGCTGCATACCCAGCACCTCGGTATAAAAAGCAATGGATTTGTCGAGATCCCCTACCCGGATCATGGTATGCAAAATGCGCAGTCCCGGCCTCCAACTCACAATATTTAACTGATACGCTGCTGGTACTATTCTAAAACACAATGGTTGCAACGACAGGACAGTCCGATGTTTTTGAAAGTTACCGGATTTGAAAATAATGAGCCCATACCTGAGCAATTCGCATTTGGCACGATGGATGAACAAACCCGTATCCGCCTGAGCGACAACCGCAACCCGGCGCTGGAGTGGGGTGACATACCGGAGAACGCAAAATCGCTGGTTTTGATATGCGTTGACCCGGATGTCCCGGGCAAACCGGATGGCGTAAACCAGGAGGGTCATATCATTCCCGCTGATTTGCCGCGGGTCGATTTTTTTCACTGGGCCATGGTCGATATCGCAGCAACGGCAGGGTCTGTAGCCGAAGGTGAGTGTTCAAATGGCATCTCGGCACGCGGCAAACAACAACCGGCGGGTCCTGCCGGTGCCCGCCAGGGTATCAATGACTACACGGGCTGGTTTGCGGGGGATGCGGATATGGAAGGCCAGTACTATGGATATGATGGCCCCTGCCCGCCATGGAATGACGAACTGTTGCATCATTATCATTTTGTTCTGTACGCCACGGATCACAAGGCTGCTGATGTTCACGGAGCATTCTCCGGCGCAGATGTCATGCGTGCACTGGACGGACATGTGCTGGACGAAGTGCAGGTGGTGGGCACCTACACGCTGAATCCCAACCTGGATTGACCGTTAGCTGCCAGGAACGGCTGAAGCCTCTTGCCAGCTCCAGGGACTAATCGCCGGTTGCGTTTGCGGGTACTGAAAAATCGATAATTTCAGTCAGCGTGGATGGCACCGCTACCCCGTCAATGACATCGGGTGAGTACTGGCGCTGGCGTATGATCTCCATCGCCTGCTCCTCGTAGACACCTGACGGTGTGGCACCCACAACCTCGACATCTTCGACATTTCCATCGACGCCAACCGTAACTTCGACCTGGACAAACCCGCTGACCTGGCGCTCCGGCAGTTCATATCGAGGCATCTGTTCTCTTTGCGGCCGCTCGGGCAATTTCCGTTTGTCTTCGCCGAGTTCTTCTGACCAGCGCTTCCGTTGGTATGCCTCAATCAGATCCACAGCATGGATTTTCATTGGCTCATCATCTTCCGGTTCAAACTTTTGCATGAGGCCAACACCGAGCATGAGCAATGCATACACCACGATGGATGCGACAAGCATCGATCCTGCAACCCGGGTCAAAAACTTTGTAGGCATGGCATTGTGGCCCCGCATGGAAACATCAACACGGTCCCTCACTTGTCCTGTTTGTAAATCACACCATCTTTCATCACAAAACGAATATCTGTCATGAGGTTAATATCCGATAACGGGTCACCCCTGACAGCCACGATGTCCGCATACCTGCCCGCTTCGACCGAACCCAGATTGTCGCGTTCATCCAGCAACTCGGCCGCCACACGGGTAGCGCTTTGAATGGCTTCCATTTCCGGCATGCCCACCTCAACCATGTACACAAACTCTTTTGCGTTTTCACCATGCGGGGATACGCCGCTGTCCGTGCCAAACGCGATTTTCACCCCCGCCTTGTACGCTTTCGCAAATGTTTTCTGTATTTGCGGACCAACGGATCTCGCCTTCGGTCTCACGATCTCCGGGAAAAACCCGTCGACTTCCGCTTTTTCCGCCACGAACTTGCCGGCAAGGATGGTCGGCACATAATAAGTCCCGTTCTTTTTCATCAACCGGATGACTTCGTCATCCATGAAGGTGCCGTGCTCGATCGATCGCACACCGGCGCGCACCGCCCGCTTCATGCCTTCCTCACCATGCGCATGTGCTGCTACATGAAAACCATAATCTTGTGCGGTAGTCACAATCGCACGAATTTCCTCTTCGCTGAACTGCGGGTTGCGGCCACTTTTTGCCACACTCAGTACACCGCCGGTAGCGGTGATCTTGATCAAATCCGCACCATCCTTGTACTGCTGGCGAACCGCGTCTGCCGCCTGCGCCGGTCCACTGATGACCCCATCGGCCGGCCCAGGCGTGAACTGGATCCACGGTGCCCAGCCGTTTGTCGGGTCTGCATGGCCACCGCGCGTTGCAATGGATTTTGCCGCAGTGAAAATTCTCGGCCCGGTGATATCTCCCTTGTTGATCGCATCACGCATCGACACCGATACATTGTGCCGGCTACCCAGATCCCGAACAGTCGTAAAACCAGCCATCAACGTGACATTGGCATACTGCACCGAACGAAACGCGTATTCGGCCGCGTCCATTTGAAACGGCTCGAGATAGGAATCGGGGTTACGCTGGTGATACAAATGCGTGTGCATATCCATCAGGCCCGGCATCACCGTGTAAGCGCGCAGATCGACAACCGTGTCGCCGGCGCCACCCGAACTGTAGCCATTTTCGACCGCGGATATGCGGTTGCCATCAATGACAATGGTCACTTCGCTGACTGCCTCATCGGCAACGCCGTCAATCAGCGCACCGGCATGGATCAGCGTGGCCGAGTGTGATTGCGATGCAAACAGTACCAGCAGCAGTGATATCAGAATCGTTCGTATCATCGGTATGTCCTTGCTATTTGACGGCCAGCAGCTCGACTTCAAATAACAATACGGCACCCGGTGGGATCACCTTGCCCGCGCCGCGTTCCCCGTAAGCCATGTGCGATGGGATGATCAGGACACGCTTGCCACCGACTTTCATGCCGGCAACGCCGTGGTCCCAGCCCTTGATGACCCGGCCGGCGCCCAACGGAAAGTTGAACGGCTCATCCCGATCCACCGAGCTGTCAAATTTGTCACCCTTGTTGGCCTCTGCATCCTCTACATACAGCCACCCGGTGTAATGCACCAGCACCTGCTTGCCGGTTACAGCCTCAACGCCCTCACCGACCACGACATCGGTGATCAATAGCTCTTCAATATCGGCGGACACCGGCAAAGCCGGGGCCATCAACGCGAGCAGCACCAGTACAGCAACTATCCATCGGTTTCTCATTTATTTCTCCAGTGATTGATCAATCTTGCACATGACGCGCATTATGGGTGGAAGCCTGCCCGCTCAACAAGCCGTGGCAGGCTGCATTGCCCTGTTTGCGAGTCAGTCGGAACCGTCACACTGCTCGGAATCGTCACCGGTCGCGCCGGTGTCTTCGAAATCCAGAGCAGCAGAATTGATACAGAAACGCTGCCCGCTGGGCTGCGGGCCATCCTCGAACACATGACCGAGGTGGGCATCGCACACGCCGCAGCTGACTTCCACGCGGCGCATGCCATGGCCTTCATCGAACCGGGTGTTGACACGATCACCCGCCAGCGGTAGCCAAAAACTGGGCCAGCCGGAACCTGAATCGTATTTTGTATCGGAGCTGAACAGAGCGTTGCCACAGACCACGCAGCTGTATGTCCCATCTTTCTTGTGGTCGACATACCGGCCACTGAATGGCCGCTCCGTCCCCGCTTCCTGGGTGACGCGATACTGATCTGCGCTGAGTTTTTCGCGCAACGCTTTTTTGTCAATCTGTTTGCTCATGGAAATCCCCAAAATATGAAACGGCACCGTTATGACAGTATAAAATGGGATGAAAAGGCCCGTATTCAAGGCCCACGCTCAGGGCTCATGATCAGGGTCCGGCAACCAACAACAGACTGGATATCCCATGAAATCGCTAAAAGGAAAAAATGCAATTCTGACAGGGGCTTCCCAAGGCATCGGACGCCATATCGCCGTCGCGCTGGCCCGCGAGGGCGTCAACCTGTTGCTGGTTGCCCGCAATCACGAAAATCTCGAGGCGACGGCCGGTATGCTAAAAGGTCATGGCATTGAAATAGAGATCGCATCGGCCGACATAACCGACCCGGACCAACGCCGAAATATCCCGCGGCGGGCACGCAATCTATTCGGTCAGATTGATATCCTCGTCAACAATGCCGGCATAGAGGACGTCTATCCGTTCAACCTGCAGGATCAGGATGTCATCGATGCTACTTACCGGACAAATCTGCTGGCGCCAGTAGCGCTTGGCCGCGAAATCATACCCTGGATGCTGGAGCGCGAAACAGGTCATATCGTCAATATCGCATCGCTTGCCGGGAAACTCGGCATGCCGTTCGCGTCAGTCTATGCATCCAGCAAAGCCGGTCTGATCGAGTGGAGTATCTCCACGCATGCCGAGCTGCTGGATACCGGAGTCAAGGTGTCGGTAATTTGCCCGGGCTTTGTGGGTGAAACCGGGATGTTTGCCCGCAAACACAGCAAGGCGCCGGGATCGCTGGGGCTTAGCAAACCCGAGGCAGTTGCGGATGCGGTAGTTGACGTCCTGAAAACCGGCAAACTGGAGGTAATCGTCAATCCCCGGCCGGTACGGCCATTGATGGCTTTGCGGGCAATATCACCAAACACCATGCTGGGTATTGCCAAACGCCTGGGTTTGATTGGATTCCTGAAGTCGCTTGCGTACAAACGCCACGAAGCAAAAAGCGCCCAGGACTGATGGCCAGAACTGATCGGGCACCAACGGGTACGACGATCCGGTCCCTAGCTGCGGTCTTTGCGCGCGTTTGCCAGTCTGATCAGATAGGGATCCGAGCCATATAATGCACGATCCTCGGCACGGCGCATGGGGGGCAAGTCTACTTTGCCAACCGGTGGCGCCTGTGTTTCTGAATCTTCTTTGACTGCATCATCCGCCGGGGATTCCTCTGAAAGATGCTCCACATCGTGCTTCAGCTCGGTGAGTAAATCACTGCGATAACGATGCTGTCCTGTTGGGCCGGTCTTTGCCATGCCTTGATTCCTTTCGCTCAAAAGTTTCTGCGCCCCTGTCCAGACCATTCTACGTACCCGGGTACTGAAGCAATGTGAGCAAAGTCACAGAATCAGGTAAATACCTGCGCTCAGAGTCAGGCCCATAGCAAGGACGGTAACCACGCCCAGGCACAAATCCCTTATGCGGTGCCAACCCAGAGCAAGGCTGCCAAGCAAATCATCGAGTTCGTCCATACATTGAAGAAACACTTCCATAATGGCTGGCCGTGTCAGACGAACTTGGTTTCGTCACGCACTGCCTGGTCCGGATCATCCGGTGGCATTGCATTTTTCTCGTCGCGGCAGGCTCGGCGTGCGCCGGCTACTGCGCGTGCCACCCATTCCCGTCGCTCGAGTGATTGAAGATCCGTCTTCGATTCCGACTTGTTATCCGTGTCTTTCATGTGCTTCCTTTCGCCCCCGGGAATCCAGTTTCCCGTTAGCTAGACACTATATGTATATACAGTGGGTGATGCCGTGAGCCGTTTCACAGATTTGCACCGGCGAAAAAGCGGGTCCGATATCGGCTTTATGTCACCTTGATTGCGGTGCGATGAAACCCGAAAAAACCGCAAAAATCTGATTCTGTGACAGCTTTGGTAGCCCGCCAGGCACATTTTATTTTAAATCAAAGGTATATAAGATAAACTCAATCCAGATTATGCAAAAGATCGTTGTACTCAATCCCAAGGGGGGCTCTGGGAAAACCACCGTAGCGACCAATCTCGCGTCGTATTTCGCTGGTAACGGTATGCCACCGACAATTATGGACCTCGACCCGCAGGGATCGAGTATGCGATGGGTACGCAAACGATTTGCCGATCAACCCCTGGTACACGGAATTCCGGCATACAAAAACCCCAATCAGACGACACGATCCTGGCAGCTGCGCGTGCCACTGGAGACGCAGAAACTCATCGTCGACACACCCGCATCGCTGGACCCGCAAAAATTCTCTGAATATACGCGCGGCGCGGATGCGATTCTCGTGCCGGTATTGCCATCGGATATCGATATACATGCGGCATCAAAATGTATATCCGATCTGCTGCTGAACGCGAAGATCAGGCGCAAGGAAGGCCGTATCGGCGTCATTGCAAACCGGGTACGAAAGAACACTTTGATTTATCAATCGCTGATGCGATTCTTGTACAGTCTTCAGATTCCTATTGTTGCAACATTTCGCGATACACAAAACTATGTGCGTGCCGAGGAACTCGGCATCGGTATCCACGAAATGAAGCCATACCAGGTAAAGGAAGATGTCGCTCAATGGAGAGCGCTGATTCAGTGGCTGAAAACGCGACCCGCACAGTCGCGGCGCTCCATCGGGATTGCCTGATCTAAATCAGGAGTCGGCTTCCCAGTCGCGTTTCACTTTCTCCGCCCAGCTTTTGTAACCCTTCCATGTATAGATGGAACTGTCGGCACGGATATGCCTGCCACTTGAATGGGACACGCGTGTCAGCCAACTGTGATACGCCGACCAGCCATCATCTGCCCGGCCATCTCCGTTCTGATTTGCCGCGCTCGCCGGATGATCCGTATCCGTGCTCGGCATATCTGACCGGTCAGGTTTTTTGCCATTGCCTTCGGTCATACTCGCTTCCTGTTGCGATTGCCCCACAACAATAAGGATCAAGGCAGGATCAGGAAAGGAACTGGTTCACAATCGATGTTTCGATATGCATGTCAGCACACAGCAGTATCAGGATGGTGCGACGCAACCTTCAGATACTGTCGTCAACCAGGAAGGGCCGAAACAGCCCGCGGATATCATCCAGCGATTCTTCGATCGCGTCTGGAAAAACCAGCGCAAACATATCCAGCAACACAACTGCATTGACCGCCGAATCGGTTTTTGCGGCAGCTCTCAGCCGCTTTGCAATATGGCGATTCACCACCTGCACGATCTCATATATGCGGCGTAGCCCATCGAGGCGAAAGTCCGGCTCCTGCCCCGCTTTGCGCCGGTAGTATTGCGCCAGCAAATACATCGATGCCGAGCGATAAAAAGTTTCCTGTTCGCTGGCGAGTGGCAGATGAAAACGCGCCATCGGTCGAAAATACGCGGTATTCGGGCAACCGCTGGTCGCCATGATCAAACCCATCAGGGCACTGGCACCTTGCTGCGCTGAGGTGTGCTGGCTGACGGTGCGCTCATCGGTTTTGATTTCCAGGTCTATCTGGTCAAATGACACAACCTCATCGAGACGCTGAACCAGATCCGCAAGCTGCGCCGCTATGGGGCAATGCGGGCTGTCATCCGGGTTCAACGGACAGTTGGGACACTGGTTGAATTCAAGACGCGTCCAATCGGGCAGATAGCCGGTGGGGGCCTTTTGCTGGCCGTCTGCATCCAGAGTCACTTCGAATACTTCGGTGCGCTCACCGGGCAAAATAAAGGTGTACTCGATGCGCTGATCCGTCATGTCATGTCCTTTTGGTATTCCCGTCCATGCCCAGCCAACGCATCAGCAATGGCATGGTTGGAGCCTGAACAAACAATGTGAACAGTACCACACCATAGGCAACTGACTGGATGGTGTACCAGTAATCCAGCTCCAGTGGTAACGACAATGCCAAAGCCAATGACACTGCACCGCGCACACCACCCCAGTACATCGCTGTCTGTACTTTGGTGTTGATAGGCTCGACTCGCGGTAACAAACCAACCAGGGGAACAAAACCATATATCGCAACCGCGCGTGCAATCAATGCAGCCCCGATACCGATCAGCATGGCCAGCCACATATCCTCAAACATCCTGATCTGCACGGTAACGCCGACCAGCAGGAAAATGATTGCAGACGCCACCCAGGCATTGAACTCCCAAAGATTGCTCACGAATCCGTCGCTTGAATCGTCATATTGCGCCCGGCACTCGCGCCCTATCATTAATCCAGCGACCAACACCGACATGACCCCGGATAACTCGAACGGCAACTCAGCGGCAAGATACGCTGCATAGGTCAGCGACAGGGTCATTGCACCGCGCGATATGGCAGTGTTCAAATATCGAAACAAACCGACGCCAACCAGACCAACTACAAATCCGATGGCAATACCGCCAAAAAAGACTTTTGAGAATTCCAGCACCGCCGCGGCAACACTCGTTGTATGCATATCGCCCAGCGCCAAAGACAGGAACAGCGTAAAGACGACAACCGCAGTCGCATCATTGAAAAGGCCTTCGCCATCGACCAGGATCGTCAGGCGCTCCGGCGCAGCAATTTCGCGAAACAGGCTGAGTACCGCCACTGGATCTGTCGCGCTCAGCAGCGCCGCACATATAAACGCAGCGATCCAGGGAAAACCAATCGGGTGTCCGAACCCGTAAAACATCAGCACAGCCGAGATCAATACAGTCACAAGCATGAGCGGTATCGCCAGGATCAGGGTCGGCACCAGGTTTTTGAACAGCAGCTTCGCATTCATGTTGAAAGCCGATTCAAAAATCAAAACCGGCAGCAAGACGTGCATGACAATAATGTGGAAGCTGTGCCAGCGCAGACCCGTGTCAAAATCGGCCATCACGACCAGTTCGGATCCGGCAAAACCGATCAACACCAGCAAGGCGCTGAACGGCACAGACAGCTTTCGCGCCACTGGCTCGGCCAAAGTCGCGAGCAGCAACATGACCATAAACATCAAAACGCTTTGGGTAATTAACATGATCTCTCCTACACTGACCGGTTCTGGTAGCCTAATATGACTGAACCCGGCACTGCGTTTGAGGGACTAAGCTTTCAGGCACACTATAAGAAACCTGTGCGCGATGCACACCCGGAGCACAATCATGCGCGCCAAGCTATTGAATTATTGGATTATTTCGGCGACCGCAGCTCTGCTGACGGCCAATATCGCCCACGCGGGTCTCACCATTGGCGGCGGCCCAATACCCGGCCTGCCATTTGGTAATTCGCCCACGGCTGCAGCTGACAAAGCCTATAACAGCGGTTTCAAGGCCGTTGAAAAAGCCATCAGCTATGAAGCCAGGGCGGCAAAAGCAAGCAGCGCGGAAAAGCGTGACAAGCTGCTGGTAAAAGCCGGCAAACAATACGACAAGGCAATTGATAAATTTCAGGACGCGATTTCGCAAAAACACGATTATCACCAGGCCCACGGCGCATTGGGTAATGTATTTCACAGGCGCGGTGATTACACCGCCGCGATGGCCGCTTATAACAAGTCGCTCACCATCAAACCAGAGTACGGTCCATCGTTGCGGGATCGCGGCGCCGCGTATCTGGAAACCTATCGCATCAATGATGCAAAAAAGTCATACATGGCACTGTACAAGCTGGACAATCGCTCGTACGCAAATGAATTGATGAGTTATATGAACAGCTGGGTAGATCTGCGCCGCCAGGATCCCGGCAAACTGCAACCTGATGATGTGGAAGCATTTTCTTCCTGGCTGCTGACACGCAGCGTCATAGCCCAACAGGCAGCTGCAAACTAGAGATCCACCAGGGCTCGACTACGGCAATATTTCTATCGGGGTATTGTCATCGGTCATCAACCAGATATCGATCATATCCGCGTTTGACACCGCGATACAGCCATTGGTCCAGTCGTAGTTCTCGTAGTATGACTTCGACTTGCGCGGGTTATTCGGCTGCCCGTGAATCATGATGTTGCCACCCGGGTCCACACCGTTTGTTTGTGCCTGTCTGGCGTCACCGAAATCCGGGTAGGAAATCTTGATGGACAAGAAAAACTCACTGTTAAGATTCTTGCCGTCGAGCAAATACGTGCCTTCCGGCGTTTTGAAGTCACCCTCTTCCAATTTGTCACCATTCGGCACAAGACCGAGATTGATTTCGAACTCCCTGAGAATCTCACCCTGGTGCATAAGAAACAGTTTGCGTTCTGACTTTTTGACAATGACCCGGTCTGCCATCGACCAGCCGGCATCGGCAACTGCAGGCGATGCGGTACAAAAACCGGCAAGAATCAAGAAACCAGCTACCGTTTTTTGAAATCCATTTCGCATTGTCATCAGCCCTGCTTGCCAGAGAGCCTGAAACCGAGAAGAATACCGAGCCCGGCGAACACCAGGATCATCGAAATATACGAAGTCACCCCATCAACTACCGTGTACTTTGCCACCAGGTCGCCAAACAGTAATCCAATACCCATACCGACAAAAAACAGGGCCACGCGCAGTGACCGCATCGGCATCGCTTTGGGCAAAAATGCGGCGGGGTCTACGCCACGCTCTATCATTGCCAGGCGTTCGGAATTGCGGATTTTGAGATATATCCAAAAGGAGCCAAGTGCCGTACCGAACACGGTACCGACAATAACGATCGGCAACAGAACGCTTTCAGCCATTTCACAGTCCATAACCGGCATCATATCGCATTGTTATATAAAGAAAAAAGCCCGGTCATCGCTGAAAACAACCGGGCTTTCGCATGCTGCACAGCAAACCTATAGCCCGAGCACCGCGGCACCCTGCTCAAAAACGATATCCACCGGGATCCCCTGTTCGCCAAGACGGTCCAGATCCGCCTGCAATTCCGGCCGTATGACCCCCATCTCGTCCATTAGCCGGCTGACGCCCTGGTAATCACCATTGCCCTGCAGGGTCAGCAGGGTTTCCGACAACGCCGCAACCGCCTCACCGAATTGCTTGCTGTTCACCCGATAGCGACCGGTTTCGGCGTCGCGCGAAAACGCGTTCATGTCATTGAAGAAATTGAATCGGATCATATTTGCCCTGCCATGCGCGCTGGATGCGCCAAACCGGACCGAGCGGAAAATACCCGCCATGAACGTCACGTAGTAATCCATCAAATCACCATCGCCCAGCTCACCTTTTTCGTGCAGCCTGGTGATCATGTACAGACCAAGGATATCTGCCTTGCCCTCTTCAATCGGCGATGCATGTTCGAGCAGGGCCTCGCGCACCGTGCCTGCTCCATTGATGGTGTTCTTGATGCCAAGCCCGTGCGCGACTTCGTGAAACATCGTGCCGGAGAAAAACGCGTTGAAGGTTATGTGCTTTTGCTGTTCCGGCACGATCAGCGCGTCTGCAATCCCAACAAGAATCTTGTCGAATTTGGCGCGCATCACATTTTTGAGCTGCAGGCGACGAGTCCCCTTTGCCAGCTGCACATGTTCATCGTTCGGGAGGTTGATGGCTATGGTTTTTGATCCTGCGTTGCTATGGCCTGCGTAATACACGGCGTCATAGGCGTTCAGGTCTGAATCAGTCCCCGGCTCTTCTTGTTTGTATTCGTCTGCTACGGGTAAACCATTTTGTAACTCGGGAAGAAATGCTACAAACCGCGACAGGCGCTCGCTCCATTCCTTGTCCTTGATCAGCACATAAGCCTCGTAACCGGCACGATAACCAAACAAAGCATCTTCGTATGTCTCGATGGCTCCAATGACCAGCTCGAACGGGTTGGTCTTCATATCCATACATGCCATATCACTGGGTTGATAGTCGTCGGTTTCGATGGCAAGAGCGCGCAACCTCAGGTAATTGGCAAACTCCTGGTTGTCGGCCAGGTCAGCGGCGGCACGCAGCAGTGCCCCTGCACGGCCAAGCTGGTCGGCATAGGCCACGTGATACGGAACCGACACAAGCTGACCATCATCATTACGACGTATCAGCGAGTACAAACCGGTCTTGTCATCGATATCAGCGGCCTCGAATTCCTCGCGAGTCATATCTTTTGGATACAAATTCGCACCGGGTGGCTTTGCGCCTGCACCAGCGACAAAAGGTGCATCACCATCCAGGCGATCCCACGGGCCATAGTTGATCACCGCAAACCGGCGCTCGGTTTCATCCTCGATGCTCCCAAGCAACCGGTCCTTGTCTCCATAGCTCTGGTGCCAGAACAACCCATCCATGATCGCAGAGGCCTTTATGAGCAACCCGATCATCTCGCGCTGATGATCGCTCAATGCCGACAGATCGGCTTTGAGCGCAAACGGCGCATATATACCAATACGGCTTGCCGCGATGCTGTTTTCACTATGCGCGACAGCAGGTGCTGCCGGTTTTTGCTCAGCCGGTTCATCGGCTCCGCCGGCTTGCCCATCCCGGGGGCCACCGCAGGCAACCAGCAACAAAGCGGTTACTCCGATAATACTGCTACGGATCAAACTCATCTGATTACCTCATCAGCTGCCCGACATATGCGGATATGACCAGTCTGTCGGCGGCACGAATGTTTCCTTGATCGTTCGTGGTGATACCCAGCGCATCAGGTTCAGCGGGCTGCCTGCCTTGTCATTGGTTCCACTCGCACGGCCGCCGCCAAACGGCTGTTGGCCCACAACAGCACCCGTGGGTTTGTCGTTGATATAAAAATTACCGGCGGAAAACCTCAATGCATCGCTCATTGCAATCAATGCCTCGCGATCCTGTGCAAATACAGCGCCGGTCAGCGCGTACGGCGATGCGCTGTCGCAGGCCGCCAGCGCCTGATCGATTTTGTCATCGTCGTACTTGTACACCGACAGGACCGGGCCAAAAATTTCCTCGCACATCAATTTTGCATCCGGCGCCGATGCTTCAATCAACGTCGGTTCAACAAAGTACCCGGTCGAATCATTACAACCGCCACCTGTGATAATTTTATGATCATCGCTGTTCTTTGCATAATCGATGTACGCGCTGATAGATTCATATGCGCCTTTGTCAATCACTGCACACATGAAATTACTGAAATCTCTTGGCGAGCCCATGGTGATTTTCGATATCTCGGTTTCAAGCCGCTCAACGACTTCGCCATAAAGACTGGCCGGCAAAAATGCACGGCTCGCGGCGGAACATTTTTGCCCCTGGAACTCGTATGCGCCTCGAAGCAACGCGGTTACCAGTGCATCGACATCAGCACTGGAGTGTGCAAAGACAAAATCCTTGCCACCCGTCTCCCCGACAATGCGCGGGTACGATTTGTACCTGGAAATATTTGCACCAACGCGGGTCCACATTCCCTGGAACACTGCAGTGCTGCCGGTAAAGTGAATGCCGGCCAGATGCGGGCTGTCCAGTGCAGGATTACCGACTTCGGCGCCACTGCCCGGGACAAAATTTATGACACCGTCCGGCACACCAGCTTCCTGGAACAGTTTCATGAGGAAGTAGTTGCTGTATACAGAGGAACTCGCCGGCTTCCACAGCGTGGTGTTGCCCATCAGCGCTGGTGCGCTGGGCAGATTACCGGCAATGGATGTGAAGTTGAATGGCGTAACGGCAAATACAAACCCTTCCAGGGATCTGTGCTCAAGCTGGTTCCACATGCCGGGCTGCGAATCGGGTTGCTCCGCATAGATCTTTTCCATGTAGTGCGCATTGAAACGGAAAAAATCGATCAACTCACATGCGGCGTCAACCTCTGCCTGGAATACCGTTTTGCTTTGACCCAGCATGGTCGCCCCATTGACGGTATCGCGCCATGGGCCTGCCAGAAGATCGGCAGCTTTTAAAAAAATCGCGGCGCGGTCCTCCCAGCGCATGCGGCACCAGTCATGGTGGGCATCTGCAGCGGCTGCAATAGCCAGATCGACTTCCTTTTTCCCCGCTTTGTGATAAATGCCGAGCTTGTGTCCGTGATCGTGCGGCGATACGCAGTCAGCAGTGTTGCCCGTGCGAATTTCCTGCCCGCCGACAATAACCGGGATATCGGCTTCGTCAGATATCAGCGAATCCAGCTGCCCCTTGAGCGATTCGCGACCCGCATCACCCGGTGCATACGGGCGCACAACTTCGTTATGTGGCTGGGGGATATTGATTTTCGCGTTTGTCATATGGGTTATTCGCTGGTGATTGCATCGGCTTCAATCTCGACCAGCATTTCAGGTGATATCAGGCGGCCTACCTCGATCATGCTGGTGGCAGGGCGCTGTTCACCAAAAAACTCAGCGTGTGCCTTGCCGATTTTTTCCCATTGATCGATATTGGTCACATACATGCGCGTACGCACGATGTCATTTCGCTCAGCACCGACTTCCCGCAAGGCTTTCTCAATTTTGCTGAGCGCATGCAGTGTTTGCCCGTATGGGTTTCCTATCTCGATGATGTTGCCATCCGTATCGCAGGCAGTTGTACCCGACACAAGGATGTGCGGGCCAATCCTGACCGCGCGCGAATAACCACAAATTCTCTCCCAGGGTGCCCCGGACGAAATGTTCTGCCTTTTCATACTTTCCCCTAACGTGAAACCGTCTGCACGACTCTTACAAGGTCGCGTATGTTACCACCATAAGGGGTTTGCGCGGGGTCAGATGGCGCCTGGTTCGCGTTGCGAGTCGGCGTAGGTGGGTACCATCCTTTTTCCCAGCGGCGCAAGGCTCACGGTCGCGAGCTTCAGGTGAGCAAGACCGAACGGGATGCCAATGATCGTGATGAGGAAAAACAGCCCAAGCGCAAAATGCATGATCGCAAGCCAGATACCCGCCAGCAAAAACCATAGTACGTTGGCGATGCTGGTCCCGGCGATGCGCTCCTCGCCCACCAGCTCGGCATCAAGCAGCCGAAAACCAAATGGCATGGCCGCAAAACCGGCAATCCTCCAGGCGGCGAAGGCAAACGGGATACCCACCACCGTCACAGCCAGGATTCCACCGGCGATTGCCCAGAATATGAAACAGAATATTCCGGGACCCAAAAACAACCAGATCAGGTTTCCGAGTAACGCCAGACCGCCCATGATTACTGCCCTCCACGATTCGTGGCGTTGCTGAGCTGTTGAGCCACATGCCACAAATCGATGCTGTGCCTGGACTCCATGATACGCCCATCCGATACCCGATCGATCATCACACCGTAGAACTCGACTTCCACACCGCTGTTGACCATGTTGCTGAAGCGACCCGTATGAGTGCCACGAAAGCGAACCTGGGTCACCACTTTGTCGCCCTCTTCCACCTGGTCGACTACCTGCATGGAAATATCCGGAAACGCCAGGTACAAACCATCCGCAGTTGCCTCATACGCCCTGCGCGCCAGTGCTGTGCCGTTGTACATATAGCCAGTACCGAAACATTCACCCCAGGAATCAAACTGGCGCTGTACCAGCATCTTTTCAAGGCAGATTTCGGTCAGCTGTTTATTCATCGGGTCCACAGCGGTGTCGCAACCAGCCAGACACAGCATGGCAAGCAGAGATACCGGAATCAATTGCGGAATCATATCGGTGCTACTCCGAACAAAAGGACGCTAGACCGCGCCGCGGGCAATGATTTGTTCGTAAAACTTGTTGAGCAAACGGCCATCGGGGTCAACACGATGTCTCAACGTTGCAAATGTCTTCAGGCGCGCGCTATACGCGACGCTCGCGTGCTTATGCGCGACCGCTCTTGCCTGGTTCAGTAGTGGGCGCCCCTTGTGCCCCACCGCAAACTCGTTGAACTCGACGAGGAAGTCGCCCCAGTGCTCATCGGGCCAGCCGGACAACCGCAGCGTCACAACCGGTCCATCGACGGAATAGGACAGCAGCGAACTGTCATCCGCTGCAATTCTTTCGCCAGTGGTCACAAGGCCGCAGCGATAGCCATGCTCATTGGAATAACTGCTGCACAAATCAAAATAGGCGCCCAGGACTTTTGGGAAATCCAGTTGCGGAAATGCCCAGACGGAAAAACTGTGGCGCATTTTACCCTTTTGGCCTCTCAGGCGGCGAACCTGCCACCCCGGTATTACCGCGCTGCCGTCCAGCGTACGTGCGGCAAGCGCATCAAACGCGCGGTGAGCAGCATTTAGCCCGGCGTTTCGCACACCCCTGATTCCCGCAACTTTATTTAATGCGTGGTCGACCATCGGTGCCAACCTCTCGTCTGACCAGCGCCTGAGTCTCCAGACCCTTTGATTGTCAGCAGTCAGGCCATCGCCATAATTGCGCATCTCCAACTGTACCGAGCGCGAAAACGGATGAAAACGGAATCGCAACGCGGCTTGCGCCTGAACCAAATCGTCAAAGCCGTTCACAAATTCCTCAAATTCGTAATCGAGGATTCTCACCTGCTGTGCCTTGAGCGGCCGGACCTTGAATGTGACTTCGTATATGACGCCCATCAGGCCAAAACCCGAGCGCATGATTCGCAACACATCGGATTGCTTTTCTGTCACGTTCAGCAATTTGCCGATCGGCGTAACCATTTTCATTGCCGTGACATACGAGGAAAGCTGACCAAATTCCCCCGGCATGGATGCATCGCAACTTGCCGTGCACGCTGCGGCGCCGGCGGTGATATTGCCGCAGGGAGGATTTGCGTATAGCTGCAGACTGCGGCCTTCAAGGATGCGAACGATGTCGGATAACAATACCCCTGCCTGAACACGGATAGTGTCGCTGCCGATTTCGACAATACGATTCATATCGCGCATATCGAGCAGCGTTCCATTGTCCGCCACATTGCAGCGATTTGGAGAAATATTCGAACCAATCGGGCGAACAGGCGACGGGAACCGCGCCTTGTCCGCCAACACAGCAATCAATTCCTTCACGCTTTTTGGTTGAACAACCAATTTTGGCGTGGTTGTTACCGTACCATCCCAGTTGGTGACAGGTCCCTTATGGCTGTTCACGACAGATCACAGCTCCCGCCCAAAAACACACAAAACGATGATGGATCAGGTGTATTGATAATACAACCGCAGGACTGTTCGGTTGTGTACCAACAAAATGGTGAAACCGGACAATCAAGCGGATCAGGCCGCATCCAGCGACTCGGTCGCGGGGTCGGGGACTCCGGGTCGCATGCTGACCATCGGGAAAATTACGCTGGTACCGGGTCGAACGCGATCGATATCGAGATCGGGGTTGTATTGCCGCAGCAGCCAGACCGGCACCTCATATTTCCTTACCGACAACAGCCACAACGAATCGCCGCGTTTTACAACATGATTTTGTACACCATCTATCTGGTATCTCGCGAAGAACTCCGCCTGGATACTCGCGTGGTATTGCGTCCGGCGCGAGACAAATTTTTCCTTGTCCACCCTGGAAAAATCCAGGTCCAGACGCTTTCCAATGACTACTGGCTTTCCGAACGACATCTTGTTGACTCTGCGCAACTGGCTGGCACGAATGTCCAGCCATTCCGCGTAGTGACCCAATGTTTCCAGTGCCTGCACTTCAATGCTGGTGTCATCTGCAACCGAGTAGTCCGTCGGGTCTGCGCTCACAGGCGCGTGAGCTGCACCGGCCAACGATGGCCCCACATCTGCCATTTCAATCTCGCTGACCGGCTCCGCGTTTTCCTCTGCCTCCAGGATGCGCAGTAAATCCACAGCCGGTTCGTTTCCAACGGGCTCATAAACAAATGCGACCTGATCCTGATCGGTCAGCGCTGCGCTCAATACATCAAAAGAAGAATCCGGGGCAATGACCACCGGCTCAATTGCGACCACCTGGGGTACGGGAGCGGCTTCCTCCCCCGGTGCAGGTGCAGGCCCAGGCGCAGATACGGTTGCAGCTGCGGATTTTGCAACTTGCGGCGCCGGCTGCCCAGGTTGCGCCACCTTGACGGACTTGCCTGGTACGACACTCAATGACTGCCCGGCAAATATCCTGCTGCCATCCCCGATATCATTGGCCGCAAGAATGAGCTGTTTATCGATACCAAGCTGCCTGGCGATGGTCGATACGGTGTCGCCCTTTCGTACGACATATACACCGTCTATTGCCCGCGCATCTTGTTGTATGCCTGGCCCATTGAGCGGCAACCGCAGCCGTTGCCCGGCTCGTATAAAGTTCCTGCTGCGCAACGCATTCAGCTCAGTGAGATCGCGCACTGAAATACCATAATAGGCGGCGATCCCGGATAAGGTATCGCCGCGTTCAACCCGGTGAAACAGATCCGGTCTCTGGTTCGCGTAACGATCATCGGATGAAACGCCGGCCATAATTTCCACGGTGTCCCGGTTTGCAAACGACTCTGGCAAACGCAGGGCAAAACCCTTCGGTATGTGCTTGTCACCACGCCATACGCTGGCCATCAATGATGGATTGTGTTTTTTCAGCGCGCTTTGACTGACGCTGAATTGTTTGGTAATCGCGGATACTGGAATGTAGTCGGACATACGCACCACAACTGTCGCATCGACCGGCAGTTTGCGAATATCGCCAAAGTATTCTTCTGCGTTCTTTTCAACGTCAACAGCCGCGAGAAACGCCACATAAAAATTTCGCGAGGCAAATCCAAATGTACGGCTGCGGTACTTGCGCACGATTACTTCGATGTCCTGCGTTCCGAGCTTTCGCGACGCGCGGCGCATACCCGCTGCACCATGGTTGTATGCAGTTAACGCAAGCGGTATGGACCCTGTTACAGCAAGATTGTGATTGAGCAACTGTGTAGCGGCCTGGGTTGCCTTGTATGGATCAAAGCGTTCATCAACCACATGATCTATCTGCATGAAACGACGCCCGGTCGAGCGGGTGAATTGCCACATACCCGCGGCGCCGACCTTCGATTTTGCCTGGGTATTGAACGATGACTCGACATGCGGCAGTGACGCGAGCTCTTCGGGCAAACCCGCGTCGCGGAATGTGTCACGCATGTTTGCCTGCCAGACACCCGAGCGGATCAGGCCCTCGCGAAACCTGTTCGACTGGCCAAGCTGAAAACGAATGTCACCGGTAGCGCGTTTCAGGATTGTCTTGCTCACCGACTCCGGCCACATGGCAAGCACCCGTTTTTCATCTGCGCTCAAACGGCTGCGCTTTCCGTTCGCGAGCGTCGTCAGAATTCTTTGGTATTTTTTCTTGGATTCGCGCACCAGCTTGTTTCGCTTTCGCTGGCTTGCACCCTTTGGGAACCGGATGATCTCGTAGACCACGGCAAGACTGCGGGCGTCGTGAATAAACCCTTCACTGGTGTCGATTTCCGTATAGACGCGAATCCAGAATTGTATATCCGGCTCCAGGCCGGCCGGCCTCGTGAACGCGTCGCTGGTGGCCAAAGCCGGCCAGCTGGCAAACAGAAAAATGACTGATATCGCAATACGCACGTATTTACTTGCTCGTAAACCTATATTGATGCGGCCGCCCATTAATGCGACCACTCTTTAATGCGACCGCCCTGGGCACGGTTTTCTCCGTGCCGGCTTCAAAACGACTGTACACAAACCATCACCCCGGATCTGCGACCAATATCACTGAATCACACTCGCGATTGCCCGTCGCAAATACGGGTTCAAGGCGGTAACGTTGGCCGGCTTGCACATCGACCTCGATTTCATACCGGGACAGGTTGTCCCGCCTGTCCAGATAGCAGTCAGCCAGGAGAACATGAATGCCCGGTCTTACTGCAACCCGTGAGTTGTTCTGCGGGACGACCTGTCCATCGATTTTGCGCAGAAAAACACCGAATGGGCTGTTGGCCCTGATCCGATAGTCACCGATAATAAGCGCTATTTTATCGTCAGGCAGTGCTGGCCCAGGGTACGCCTGGTACGTGCCGCAGGCGGCCAGAGTCGCGGTGCCCGCCAGCAAAATGAATACAAGTAGTGTGTGGGATATCTGCATATGCCTGCAAAGCATCATGTCCAGTGCAATAGTTTACTGAAATCACGTTTGGAGAACAGGAATGACCACAGTTTTGATAACCGGTGCAAACCGCGGTATTGGTCTTGCCCTGGTTGGCGCTTATCGCGATCGTGGCGACCATGTGGTGGCCGCATGCCGAAATGAGTCTCCCGAGCTCCGGAAACTGGATGTTCAGATCGAAACCGGCGTCGATGTGACCGACCCGGAAAACCTTTGTCGATTGAATAATGTCCTTGGCGAGATGCGCATCGATGTACTGATTAATTGCGCAGGTGTATTGAAGCGCCAGACGCTGGATGACCTGGATGCAGACAATGTGGATGCAATGCAACGCATGTATCTGGTCAACAGCATCGGCCCGTTACTTGTAACCCGCGCACTGCTCGATCACCTGGGCAAGGGCTCAAAGGTCATCATTATTACCAGCCGTATGGGATCCATCGCCGATAATGACACGGGTGGCCATTACGGCTACAGAATGTCAAAGGCAGCGGTCAATGCCGCGGGTGTATCGATGTCGCACGACCTGAAGCCCAAGGGCATCTCCGTACAAATGCTGCACCCGGGCTGGGTGAAAACTGACATGGGTGGTGAAAACGCACTGATAGACACCGCAGAATCTGCCAGCGGTCTGCTTGCACGTATTGATGAACTCGATCTGGACAGCAGCGGCAGCTTTTATCACG